>JAQSXW010000017.1 GCA_029256465.1 Evtepia sp. | reverse complement strand
TATTACCAATTATCTATGCCAATTAAAATAAGCATAGTTGACTGGTTTCAGGAAGATCTTCCAACGCACCACTGAGACGTAACTGCTCCACATGGTTTTTTGAGACCTTCGGGCAGGCATCCAAAAATTCCTCAATGGAAATAAATGGTCTGCCCTTTCGATTTTCCACGATTGATACAGCGGCAGTTTCCCCCAGGCCGGGTACCGAAACAAAGGGAGGTAACAAACTTTCTTTCTCCTGATCTACCCGAAACAATGTGGCATGGGAACTATAAAGGTCAATTCTATCAAATGTAAATCCACGGAGATAAAACTCATAGCAAACTTCCATAGTCACCAGCATATCCTCTTCTACCGCTGTGGCATCTTTCTCTTTCGCAAGGATTGCTTTCCTTTTCCGAAGCAATGCATCTTTGCCTTGACACATTACCGTCGCGTCAAACGCCTTTGCACGAATAGAAAAATACGCGGCATAAAAAGCCAGTGGCCTATGTACTTTAAACCATGCAATACGAAACGCCATCATCACATAAGCCACAGCATGGGCTTTTGGGAATAAATATGCAATCTTTTTGCAGGACTCAATATACCACCCCGGAACGCCCAAGCCCTGCATTTCCTGCTCGGCACCATCTGGAAGCCCTTTTCCCTTTCGCACAGACTCCATGATTTTGAAGGCGCGCTTCTCCTCCATGCCGAGTCCGATTAGGTAAATCATAATATCATCTCGACAGCCAATGGCCTGATTAACCGTTGCCGTTCCGGATAAAATCAAGTCCCGAGCATTCCCGAGCCACACATCCGTACCATGAGAAAACCCGGAAATACGAACTAAAGTATCAAACTGATCGGGGCAGGTATCTTCCAGCATTCCACGTACAAACCCAGTACCAAACTCCGGAATGGCTACTGCCCCCGTTTTACCCAAAACTTCATCGTCAGTAAATCCTAATTTTTCAGAGGAGATAAATAGGCTCATCGTGTCTGGATCATCCAGTGCAATTTCTCTGGCATTTACTCCGGTGAGATCCTCCAGCATTCGAATCATGGTAGGATCGTCGTGTCCCAGAATATCCAGTTTTAAGAGGTTAGATTCCATGGAATGATATTCAAAGTGTGTGGTAATAATTTCTGTTCCTGTATCATCAGCTGGATGCTGAACCGGACAAAAATCGTAAATTTCCTTGTCCTGAGGAATGACCACCATACCGCCTGGATGCTGGCCTGTGGTTCGTTTCACACCTGTGCAACCTTGAGCTAAGCGGTTTTCCTCCGCACGGGTTACTTGCATGTTTCGGGCTGCAAGATACTTTTTGACATAGCCAAAGGCCGTTTTTTCGGCAACAGTACCAACGGTTCCCGCCCGGAACACATGATTGGATCCAAATAACTCAAAGGTATATTTATGGGCGCTTGATTGGTATTCGCCGGAAAAATTGAGGTCAATATCCGGCACTTTATCTCCGCCAAAGCCTAAGAAAGTTTCAAAAGGAATGTTAAATCCATCCTTTTGATAGGAAGTACCACAAACCGGACATTGTTCATCCGGCATATCGGCACCGCAACCATACGACTCTCCTACTTCAAAATCAGAATGCTTACACTTTGGGCAGCGGTAGTGAGATGGCAGGGAGTTCACTTCCGTAATCCCGGACATATAAGCAACAATGGAAGAACCCACAGATCCTCTTGAACCAACTAAATAGCCATGATCCAGTGAATCCTGAACGAGCTTTTGTGCGGACATATAGATCACATCATACTGACAGTCAATAATATCCTTCAGCTCTGCTTGCACTCTTTTAATCACAATCTCTGGCGGATGCTCCCCGTACAATTCATTCGTTTTGCTCCACACCAGTTCCTGAAGTTCTTCTACCGAGTTATTAAGCTTTGGGGTGAATAAACCATCTGGCAAAGGTTTGACTTCCTCACACCACTGGGCAACTAAATTCGTATTCTCCACAACTACCTTAAAAGCGGTCTCTTCGCCTAGATAGGAAAACTCCTTTAACATTTCCTCAGTGGTACGGTAATACAAGGGATTGGGCGCATCTGCATCGTCAAATCCTTTTGTGTCCAAAAGAATCTTACGATAAATTTCATCCTCAGGATCCATAAAATGGACATCTCCCGTGGCACAAACTGGCTTTCCCAATTCCTCCCCTAGTCGCACAATGGTTCTGTTCCACTCTCGAATTTGTTCTAAACTGTCTGCTTGCGTTCTACCGTTCTTATCTGGGCGAAGCATAAAGGCATTGTTGCTGAGGGGCTGAATTTCCAAGAAGTCATACCAAGAGGCGATGCGCTTAAGCTCTTCCCAGCTTTTTCCTCGAATAACCGCTTGGTAAACTTCCCCTGCTTCGCAACCGGAACCCATAATCAGCCCTTCCCGATTTTCGTTGATTAGGCTTTTAGGCATAATGGGAACCCGTTTAAAATATTCCAAATGGGAAATCGAAACCAGTTTATAAAGATTTCGCAGTCCGATTTTATTTTTAACTAAGATAATCAGATGCCTTGGCATGCGCTTGCCTTTTCCTATGGCATTATATTTTTCCATGGTTCCGTTGATTTTTTCAATGCAATCCACCCCCTGCTCTTTTAGCATACGAAAAAAAGGGAGAAGCATATAGGCGACGGTGATGGCATCATCACTTGCTCGGTGATGATTAAAATCTGGTAAGTCTAGGTGTCTGGCAACAAGATTCAGTTTATACCGTCCCAAATCAGGCAATAAATTTTGTGCCATCGCCAAAGTATCGATGGAGGATAAGGAAAAGGGCATCCCATAACGTGCACAGCCTTCTTTCATGAAGCCCATATCAAAATCCGCATTGTGAGCAGCCAATGGATAATTTCCCGCAAAGTCTAAAAATGCACGAATCGCCTCCTCTTGAGAAGGCGCATCTTCTACCATTTCGTCGGTAATGCCAGTGAGCCTAACGATCTCTTGAGGAATTGGACAGTCCGGATTGACAAAGGTCTGGAATTTCTTCATCACTTGTCCATTCTCCAAAATCACCGCACCGATTTCTGTCAAACGATCCCGCTTCGGATTTAAACCTGTGGTTTCAATATCAAAGGCAACAATCGGTGCATCAAAGGAACCATTGGCAGGCCCTCGTACCACCAGCTTTTCATCCACGTTATTGAGGAAGTATGCTTCTATGCCCAAAAGAACCTTAATTTTTCCTTTCCCAGCATTCCAAGCATCGGGAAAGGATTGTACAATACCATGATCAGTAATTGCAATGGCGGGATGCCCCCATTCAATGGCACGTGCCACTACCTTTTTGGTATCGGTCAAAGCATCCATGGTAGACATTTTAGTATGTAAATGCAGTTCCACCCGTTTCCGCTCTGCATCATCTTGTTTATTCACCTTTTCTATTCTCTGGATGAGCTGAGGTTCCAACACCAAGTCATTATCAAAGCGATTGATGTTCAGCCGCCCCTGAATCAAAAGGCGCTGCCCCTTTTGCACCGCATCGACAATCACTTGTCCTTCTTCCTTGGGCATAAATTTTGTGACACGAATAGAACCTGTGTAATCAGTTACATCAAAGCAGATAACATAGGCATTTCTCTTTTTTAGATCTTTATGATCAACAAAAAACACATCGCCTTCTATCGCCACGATATCCATGTCTAGTTCCAACTGGCACATGGGCACAGGACTTTTCCGAATCGCACGTGAACCGAAAATCTGTTTCTGTTTTCCTTGCTTATGTTCCTTGGGTCGTGCAGCTTCCACCTGCTGCATGGCTTGACGGCGAAGGCGCTCTGTTCGCTGAAAAACATCCTCTTCTAATTCCTCGTCAGCTGTATTTGAGGATTCTTGAAGAGCACCCTCCCGATCTTCCTGATTCCATCGTAGCACAACTTTGTTCATGTGATAAACTGCGGCAATTTCCTTTTCCAGCAATATTAGCAAAGAGGCGTTTGGTTCTTCTTCACTAGAGATTTCAGCCTCAATGTTCCTCGTGCATGGATCAATCACCGCACGCAGGATCCACCATTGTTCTATGATCTGTCGTACGTTTTCCAAAGGGCAATAAGCCGAAAACATCTCTAAAAAAGGCAACTTTTGTTCGGTCATGCTTTTTCCACACTCGTTTCTTTATTGCAAAGTATCGATCAGCTCCATTAGGGCATTAATTAGCTCTTCCTGTGGAACCCGTTTGATGATTTCCCCCTTTCGGAAGAGCAAGCCAACCCCATCGCCTCCTGCAATTCCAACATCTGCTGCCGACGCCTCTCCAGGACCATTCACCACACAGCCCATTACGGCAACTGTAATCGATTTTTCTACGCTTTTTAGCCGTTGTTCCACTTCCTGTGCCAATGGAATCAGGTCAATGTTGGTTCGTCCACAAGTGGGACAGGCAATCAGTTCTGGGCCATCTTTCCGCAGGCCAACTGCCTTCAAAATATCTCGGGCGACATAGATTTCATCCACAGGATCCGCCGTTAACGTAACCCGAATGGTATCGCCGATTCCCACTGCCGATTTTATCGTTCCCATGCGAATGGTTCCCGCTTCCGTAACGCCCAGGTGAAGTGGATATGTTGACTGTTCCTGCATTTTTCGGTATGCTGCTACCGTAACCGGAACACTGGAAGATTTAAGAGAGACACAGATCTCATCGAAATCATAGCGGTTCAGAAGCGCAATATGTCCAAAGGCTGATTCCACCAAAGCATCCGAGGTTACTCCTCCATGATTCGCCAAGATGTGCTTTTCCAATGAACCACCGTTCACACCGATACGAATAGGAATCCCTCTTTGCGCACAGGCATTCGCCACAGCCTTAACTCTTAATGCATCTCCAATATTACCAGGATTGATTCGAATTTTGTCTGCCCCGGCAGCAACTGCTTCCAACGCAAGACGATAATCAAAATGGATGTCCGCCACTACCGGTAGTGCAACCTGTTCCTTGATCGCTCCGATTGCCTTGGCGGCCAGTAGATTTGGAACAGCAACTCTAACGATTTCACAACCGGCACTGGAAAGGCGACGGATCTGACTGACCGTCGCCTCCACATCCTCTGTTTTTGTATTAGTCATCGACTGAATGGTAACCGGTGCACCGCCTCCAATTGGAATGCTACCAACCAAAATTTGTTTGGTCATGTATTTACCTCACTAACTTTGTCACATCAAAAAACGTCACTATAACCATAAGTCCGATCAAAAAGACAAATCCGAAGGTATGAATATATGATTCGTATTGCGGATTGATCCTCCGTCTAGTAACGAGATAGAATCCTTGATTGATCAGAATTAGAAAAATCCGTCCTCCATCTAAGGCTGGAATAGGCAGCATGTTCACAACCGCCAAATTGACAGCAACCAACGCGATAATATAGCAGACATTTTTCAGACCAATTGCAAGACTTCCGGAGTGTGATCCTGTCTCTCCAATCATGGAGACAATTCCCACAGGACCAGACATGTCTTTCAGTCCTGCATCACCTTGGAATAGCATTTGCAATCCAAGCCAAACCGAGCGCACAAAGAACAAAGAGGTGTCCCAACTTTGTCGCAGCACTTCACCCGGTGTAGCGTCCACTTGGGCAAAGTAAAGACCGTATTTTATAGTTTTGGTGCCATCTGCGGTATATTCCCGTAATTTTAGCGGAAAATCTTTGCGCTCCAAAAGCTGTCCATTCCGCTCGATGACCAAGTCCATGGTTTCTCCGTTAGATAGACTGAAATAAACCTGGGTATCACTCACAATGTGAACTTTGTGTCCATCAATGGACACAATTCGATCACCAGGTATCAAGCCTTCTTGACTTTCATTTGGAAATCCATCCATAAAATCTGCAATCACAGGCACAGAAAAACTATGTGCCTGTGAAAATAGCAGAAGCAGCAGTAAAACACCGCCAACAAAATTCATAAAAGAGCCTGCCGATAAAATAACAAGCTTTTTCCATGCTGGTTTTTTCAAAAAGGAATCCGGCGCATCTGTATCCTCGTCTTCACCTTCCATAGCGCAAAATCCACCCATGGGTATCGCTCTAAGAGAATACCGTGTCTCACCCTTCTGCTTAGAAAATAGCACTGGCCCCATGCCAATGGAAAATTCATTCACCCGAACTCCCATCAGCTTAGCTGTAATAAAATGTCCCCATTCATGAATTGCAATGAGAACGCCAAACAAAAAGATAGCAATTAATACGTAAAGCAGCAAAGCAATCACCTCAAAACACGAGCTGGTTCTCCTGACGCAAAAAGTCTGGCCTCGGCATCAGCCTCAAAAACAGCATCCAAGGTTAAGGTTTCTTTGGATACTATACGCTCCAGGGTACGTTCCACCAAACGAGGAATGTCCAGGAATCGAATTTCCCCACTTAGAAAACGGGCAACTGCGATTTCGTTGGCTCCATTTAATATCGCTGGTGCTGTACCACCCGTCTTCGCCGCATCGATCGCTAAAGCTAAACAAGAAAATCGATCCAGATCCGGTGATGTAAACGTAAGCGGTGGACAAGAAAGCAAATCCAAGGCTGTTGCTACCCCCACAACTCTCTCCGGCCAGGACAGAGCATATTGGATTGGCAGGTGCATATCCGGGGTTCCCAATTGCGCCAGAACCGCATTATCACAGTATTCCACCAAAGAGTGAACTATACTCTCCCGATGTACCAAAATACTGATTTTTTCCGGAGGCATTTGAAATAGGGCCATAGCCTCCAATAATTCCAATCCCTTGTTCATCAAAGTTGCAGAATCTATAGTTACTTTTTTCCCCATCGTCCAATTGGGGTGCTTGAGTGCTTGCTCCACCGTGACCTGCTCCAGCATTCCCCGGCTGTATCCAAAAAAGGGGCCCCCTGAAGCGGTCAAAATCAGCCGCTTCACTTCCCCTTTGTTTTGGTTGCCCTGTAAGCACTGGAAAATAGCGGAATGCTCCGAATCCACGGGAACAATACAGGCCCCTCGTTCGACTGCATGCTTCATCACAAGCGGTCCGGCGCAAACCAGCGTTTCCTTATTTGCCAGTGCTACCCGCTTTCCTGCATCAACAGCTGCTAACGTTGGTGCTAACCCCGCAATTCCAACCATAGCCGTTACTACCGTATCCGCTTCAGGGAGCACTGCTGCTTCCAAGACACCTTCGGGGCCTGCTGCTACACGAATGTTCGTATCTCTAAGCCTCAATTTCAAATCAGCCGCGGCAGTTAAATCCGCTACCGCAACCAGTTTTGGATTCCATTTCCGAGCCTGCTTCTCCAAAAGCTCCACATTGCTACGTGCCGCTACGGCAACAACCTGAATCTGGCAGGCCTCTGCAACTTCTAGTGTCTGGACACCAATAGATCCCGTAGAACCTAAGACAGAAATCGTTCGTTCCATATTCGCTAGCCTCATTTTTCACCTTGAAAAGGCGGGAATTAGTATGATCAAAATTTCGATAAAGGGAGCGCAAAAAATCACACTGTCAAACCGATCCAAAACACCACCGTGTCCCGGAAAAATTGTTCCAAAATCCTTTATTCCATTTTGACGCTTTACATAGGAGAAAGACAGATCACCAATCTGTGAGACGGCACTCCCCAAAAGTCCGTAGATAGCCAAATAGAGAAAATTGACTCCCACATCTGCCACCAAAGAGATGAGCATGCCATAAAGCAATACTGCAATCGTACCGCCAAGCAGTCCGCCCACAGAGCCTTCCCTCGTCTTCTTCGGAGAAATCTCCGGTGCTAATTTGTGTTTTCCAAAAAGCATACCCGAAAACATGGCAACTGCATCAGATAGAAATGGAATGAGTAAGGGAACCAAAATATAGAAGTCCCGCAACGGATGCGATCCAATGCGTACAATGGAAGATAAAAAATATGGAACAAAAACAGAAAAAAAGAATACGCCTCCGATTACGCCTATCTCTATTTTGTAGTGGCTGGGCAATGCCTCCACAAATAGAAGCACAACGTAAACAAGCATGGCAAAAAGCGCTGGAAGTGGCAGCTCTCCATAATAGACCCAAAATGGCACCCCAGCTGCTAAAAGCATGGAATACGCCTGTACTCGAATCTGTTTCACACCCAATGCCCTGCTTGTTTCAAAGGAAGCAACCATTGACAAAAGCGCAATCAGAATCGGAGTATAGATGGGAGGAAATAACAATAAAACCAACAATAGGATTGGGATACCCACCAGTGAAACTAAAATTCGATTACGCAATTTTTTCACACGCCCCCATATCTTCGTTCGCGGGTTTGATATTCCTTTAGTATGCGGTCAAACTCTGCCTCGTTAAAATCAGGCCAAAGTACATCGGTGAAGTAGTATTCTGCATAGGCTGACTGCCATAGGAGGAAATTCGAGATTCGTATTTCTCCACTGGGCCGAATCACCAGATCAGGATCTGGAATTCCAGTTGAGTAAAGGTGCTTTTCTATGTCCTGCTCGGCTATCTGATCAGGCTCTAGCCTCCCCAGCATACAGTCCATCGCACAGGATCTTGCTGCACGGATAATCTCATCCCGTCCACCATAGTTTAGACAGATATTAACCTGGATCTCTGAGTCATATTCTTTTGAGATCCGTTGCGTCTCATCATATAACTTTCTTATCTTCCCAGACATGGGGCTGAGGTCACCAAAAAAGCAAAGCTTAATCTTATCCTTAGCCATTTCTTCAATGGCCTCGAGTAGATATTTCTCCAAGAGAAACATGATAGATGAAACTTCCTCTTCCGGACGTTTCCAGTTCTCTGTAGAAAAAGCGTAGACTGTTAGGTAAGGGATCCTCAAATTTTTGCAATGTGTTGCAATGGCGCGAAAGGTTTCCGCTCCTGCCGCATGACCTGCCGTTCTAGGCAGCCCTCTTTTTTTTGCCCAGCGCCCATTTCCGTCCATGATGATTGCCACGTGGCAGGGCATTTTCCCTCTGCTCGATAAAGTAGATCCTGATTGACGTTTTTTTCTCCAAAAAGCCATTTTTCGTTACACGGCCATCAGTTCGGCTTCTTTTTTTGCAGTCAGATCATCAATTTCCTTGCAGCGTTTATCCGTCATATCCTGCAAGGTTTTTTCAATCTCCTTCAGATCATCCTCAGTGATTTCAGATTTTTTCTTCATGGCCTTAAATTTTTCCATCGCATCACGTCGAATATTCCGGACAGCAACCTTACCGTTTTCTGCATATTTCTTTACCTGTTTGATCAGTTCCTTACGGCGTTCTTCTGTAAGCTGTGGGAAAAGCAAACGAATGACCTTGCCATCATTCTGCGGGTTAATGCCTAGATCCGATGACTGAATTGCCTTCTCAACGGCTTTTAGCAGCGTGGCATCCCAGGGCTGAATCACCAAGGACCGAGCGTCAGGAGCCGAAATGCTAGCTACCTGCTGAATAGGAGTCTCTGTCCCGTAGTATTCTACAGAAAGCTTATCCAGTACGGCAGGATTGGCGCGACCTGCACGAACGGCCGCAAAGTCACTCATTACCACCTCAATGGTTTTGTGCATTTTGTAGTCGAATTCCTGATAGAGTTCTTTCATGATGTCGCATCCTCCTTCACTATGGTTCCGATTTGTTCACCCATAACGGCTCGCAAAATATTATTGGGATCTTTTAACGCAAACAACATAACAGGGATTCTATTATCCATAGACAGGGATGTAGCGGTGAAGTCCATCACTTGCAGATGCTGCGCCAATACATCCTCGTAGCTAATGCTGTCAAATTTCACTGCATCCGGATCAAGTTTAGGATCTGCACTATACACACCGTCTACATTCTTCGCCAGCAAAATAATCTCTGCACCGATTTCTGCCGCACGAAGTACGGCCGCGGTATCCGTAGAAAAATAGGGATTCCCTGTGCCTGCGCCAAAAATCACCACACGACCCTTCTCCAAGTGGCGTATGGCCTTTGAGCGAATATATGGCTCCGCGATTGATCGCATTTCAATCGCAGTTTGCACACGAACCTCTATTCCCTTCTGTTCCAGTACATCTGCCATTGCCAGACAATTGATGACCGTAGCCAACATCCCCATATGGTCAGCGCGACTGCGTTCCATCCTGTCACCGCCATCTTTCAGGCCGCGCCAAAAATTCCCGCCACCGACAACAACACCCACTTGTACTCCAATCCGAATACATTCATGGATCGCATCACATACATCACTAATGACTCCAAAATCAAGCCCTCTGGATGCATCGCCTGCCAATGCCTCCCCGCTGATTTTCAGTAGAACTCTCTTATACTTCGGTTGATCCATAAAACCCTCCTGCGAACTCATCTAAACCTAACTCAATATTTTAATATAAAAATGCTTTTTTGCAAAGGGAATATTTAAAACTTTTTTCAATTTGTCTTTTAACCTCAATTTTCTCAAAATCTCTAGTCAGATTTCGAATTGTATACTATAATATCAAACGATGAATTGATATCTTAGAAACAAAACAGGAGGTTTTTCATGTCTATCATTGTCACAGCAGACAGCAGCTGCGACCTGCCAAAACAGTTTTTAGAGCCAGTTCCCTTTGAATTATTCCCTCTGACTATCATACAGAATGGGGTTGAATACAAAGACGGGATTGAAATAACACCTGAAGATATTTATAAGCGCGTGGATCTTGGAGAACCAGTACCAACAACGAGCGCAGTTAATGTAATCGATTATCAAGTTCGGTTTTCTAAACTTTCTGCCCAATACGACGCCGTGATTCACATTAGCTTAGGGTCGGAGATTTCTTCCTGTTACAACCACGCACAGATAGCAGCCAAAGACTTTTCTAATATCTACATCGTGGACTCAAAAAATATTTCTTTAGGACATGGTCTTTTGGTTTTGGAAGCACGTCGTTTGATTTTAGAGCTGAAATCGCCCCAAGAGATAGTA
>JAQSXW010000016.1 GCA_029256465.1 Evtepia sp. | reverse complement strand
TAGGTATTATAAGTCCACAGTTTCTCAATGTAGTCAAACGCCAAGTCAAAGTCTTCCATTGTTGCAGTTCTAATTTCCATTTCGTTATTGCCTCCCATTCAATTTTTCTGTGGCTTCTTTCTATATTTTCCATTATAGCACAGTGATAATTTAGTCACAATCCTATTTTTTCAAAACGAGAAAAATCTTGGTCCTTTGTCTCCCCCCTCATGCCAAGAAAGAAAAAATATTCACTTCGATTTGCATTCCATGAATATATGTAGAGAATATCCTAAATAATTTGAAAAATACTCGAATTATTATTCATATTTCTCTTGCATTTTCATTCATTTGGTGGTATCCTGTCAGCAAAGAACAACAAGAAGGCTTTACTGGAGGAAAAAACATGTCTGACATTAAAAAAGTAGTGCTGGCCTATTCCGGCGGCTTAGATACCTCTGTGATTATCCCCTGGCTGAAAGAAAACTACAATAATTGTGAAGTGATTGCCGTCTCCGCCAATGTTGGACAAGGAGACGAATTGGATGGTTTAGAGGAAAAGGCAATTAAAACCGGCGCCTCTAAGCTTTATATTGAAGATCTCACCGATGAGTTTGTGGATGAATATATTATTCCCACCCTGAAAGCTGGCGCTGACTATGAAGGCTATCTCTTGGGTACCTCCTTCGCCAGACCCATTATTGCAAAACGCATTGTAGAAATTGCACTCAAGGAAGGTGCAGATGCCATCGCCCACGGCTGCACCGGTAAAGGAAACGATCAGGTTCGTTTTGAGCTAGCCATCAAGGCTTATGCGCCTCAACTGAAAATCATTGCCCCCTGGCGGACTTGGGATCTGAAAAGCCGTGAGGATGAAATCGCTTACGCAGAAGCTCACAATATCCCCCTCAAAATTAACCGAGAAACCAATTACTCCAAGGACAAGAACCTGTGGCACCTCAGCCACGAGGGTCTCGATTTGGAAGATCCCGCATTGGAGCCCACCTATGAAAAAGAGGGTTTCTTAGAGATGAGCGTTTCTCCTATCAACGCTCCTGATGCACCCACCTATGTTACCATTGACTTTGAAGAGGGCATTCCCGTCTCCGTCGATGGGGTCAAAATGAAGGGGTCTGATGTGATCCGCGTTTTGAATGAGGTTGGCGGAAAAAATGGCATTGGTCTCTTGGATCTGGTCGAGAACCGACTGGTCGGCATGAAGAGCCGCGGCGTTTATGAGACCCCTGGCGGAGCCATTCTCTACCATGCACACAAGGTTTTGGAAACCTTAACTCTCGATAAAGACACCCTGCATGAAAAAAGCCGTGTGGCCATCACCTTTGGCGAATTGGTCTATAACGGCAAGTGGTACACTCCCCTGCGTGAAGCGCTTTCCGCTTTTGTGGATGTAACCCAAAAACCCGTCACCGGCTCTGTGAAGCTGAAGCTCTATAAGGGTAACATCATCAATGCAGGTGTCACCTCCCCCAATTCCCTTTACTCGGAAGACATTGCTACCTTCGGAGAAAGCGATTATGACCAGATGGACTCCCAGGGCTTCATCAATCTTTTTGGCCATCCCATCAAGGTTCAGGCCATGCACAAGCAGGGACTCCTCAAGAAATAAACTGAGCTGGTCTGTACGGTTTCTGTTCGGGTGATTAGGACCCTTGCCGTCGACATAGCTTAGAACCGATTTGGGCAGGGGCGATGCTGTCGTCCCTGCCCTGCGTAATTTTAGCCGGGTTTTTTCTGTACCCGGGGTCCCGAAGGGACTCACAAGAAAGGATGTTCGTTATCATGAAACTTTGGTCAGGCCGTTTTCAGAAGGAAGTCGACTCTAAGGTCAACGATTTTAATTCCTCCATTTCCTTCGATGCCCGACTTTACCGTCAGGATATCGCCGGTTCCATCGCACATGCCACCATGCTGGGAGAACAGGGGATCATTGCAAGGGAGGAATCCGAACAAATCATCGAAGGCCTCAAGGCCATTCTGGAGGATGTCGAAGCCGGAGTGGTCACGTTTTCTGAGGATAACGAAGACATCCACATGAACATGGAGGTTCTGCTCACCAAAAGAATTGGCGATGCTGGCAAACGTCTTCACACTGCCCGCAGCAGAAATGATCAGGTCGCTGTGGATTTCCGCCTTTACGTGAAAGAGCAGATTGCGGTCATCCGTTCCATGCTCCTGGATTTAGAGCGGGTTTTGGTCAGACAAGCGGAGGCAAATACCGATGCGGTTATGCCGGGATACACCCACCTGCAACGCGCCCAGCCCATCACTTTCGCTCACGCCCTCATGGCTTACTCCAATATGTTCCGTCGGGACATCACCCGCTTTGAAGACTGTATGGAGCGAATGAACGAATCCCCCTTGGGGGCCGGAGCCCTTGCCACCTCCACTCATCCGGTCGACCGCTTCCGCACAGCAGAGCTTTTGGGCTTTCAAAAACCCATGGATAACTCTTTGGATGCCGTCTCTGACCGGGATTTTGCACTAGAATTCCTCTCTGCCTGTTCCATTATGATGATGCATCTCTCCCGTTTTTCCGAGGAGATTATCCTCTGGTGCTCTTGGGAGTTTAAGTATATTGAGCTGGACGATGCCTATGCCACCGGTTCCTCCATCATGCCACAGAAGAAGAATCCCGATGTGGCCGAATTGGTTCGCGGTAAGACCGGAAGAGTCTACGGTGCACTGATTTCTCTGCTGACCGTTATGAAAGGTCTCCCCTTGGCCTACAATAAAGACATGCAGGAAGATAAGGAGCCGGTTTTCGATGTCATTGACACCGTTGAGCTGTGTCTGCCGGTTTTCACCGCCATGATCGATACCCTCTCGGTAAATCCACAGTCTATGCGCAACGCTGCTGCGGGTGGCTTCATCAGCGCCACCGACTGTGCCGATTATCTGGCCAAACGAGGCATGCCCTTCCGAGAAGCCTATGGTATCGTAGGAAAACTGGTGGATCACTGTATCCGTACCGGATTCACCTTGGAAACTCTGCCCCTAGAAGAATATAAGGAAATCTCTCCTCTCTTTGGCGAGGATGTTTATGAGAACTTAACGGTGGAAGCCTGTGTGAATGGCCGAAACGTCTATGGCGGTCCGGCAACAGAATCCGTTCTGGCACAGATCCATGCCATCCAATCTTTTTTAGAGGAACGTGAAGCACAATGAAGCCATTGGTTTTTATTGACGGACGGGAAGGGACCACCGGCCTGCAAATCTATGATCGTCTGGCCATCCGAGAGGATATTTCCCTACTCCTCATTGAAGAAGAGAAACGGAAAGATCCCATTGCGCGCAGTGAGCTCCTCAATGCGGCGGATCTCGTGTTTCTCTGTCTGCCTGACGCTGCTGCGAGGGAAGCCGTCTCCATGATCCAGAATCCCAACACCCGGGTGATTGATGCCTCTACCGCTCACCGAACCGCTCCGGGTTGGGTTTATGGATTCCCGGAACTACATGGGTACCGACGACAGATTCCCGAAGCACTTCGGCTTGCCAATCCCGGCTGTCATGCTACCGGCTTTCTCTCTACCGTTGCCCCCTTGGTAGAGCTTGGGATTCTGCCCCGTGACTATCCCCTTGCCTGCTACTCTCTCACGGGCTATTCCGGCGGCGGCAAATCCCTGATCGCTGAGTATGAAAATCCAGAGCGCAGTAACCTGCTCAAGGCACCTAATATCTATGCGCTAAGCCTACAGCATAAGCATCTACCTGAGATGCAGGCCATTGCAGGTCTCTCCGCTCCCCCCGTGTTTTCCCCCATTTTGGGAGACATTTACAAAGGAATGGCAACCACTGTCCTGCTGCAGAACCGACTTTTGCAAGGAAAGCCTTCCGCAAAAGACATTTGGGAACAGCTTTCAGCGTACTACGAGGATGCAGCTCTGATTTCTGTTGCCCCCTTCGGCGGAACTACTCCCAGGCACTCCGCAAACCAGCTCTCTGGCAGTGATCGACTGGAAATCGTCGTCTCTGGTCATGAGGATCAGACTATGCTGACTGCCCTGTTTGATAATTTGGGAAAGGGTGCCTCTGGTGCAGCCGTGCAAAATATGAATCTGATGCTTGGCTTTGATGAACTGGCTGGGCTGAATCGATAAACAACTAGTACGAAAGAATAAAGGAGGATCTCCTCATGAACTATATTTCCGGCGGTGTTGCCGCCCCCATTGGTTTTACCGCTGCAGGGGTATACTGCGGGGTAAAACAAAAACCCGTTCCCGATGGGAATGACTCTCCTATCGTTTCAGAGGCACCTAAGAAAGATCTCGCTTTGATCGTATCTGAGTGTGACTGTGTCGCGGCGGCGGTCTATACCAAAAATCAAGTAAAGGCCGCACCCATTTACATATCTCAAAAACATCTGGCTAGTGGACACGCCAGAGGCATCGTTGCCAACAGCGGAAATGCCAATGCCTGTGCCCCAGAGGGGCTTCAAAATGCGCAGCGCATGGCAAATGCAGCCGCAGAAGCAACTGGTCTTTCTCCGGAAGACTTTGCGGTGGCTTCCACTGGCGTCATCGGTGTCACCTTAAATATTGAAGCCATTGAAGCCGGAATTCCTCTGGCTGCAGGCGCACTCTCTAAAAACGGTTCGCACGATGCCAGCAACGCCATTTTAACAACGGATACTGTAGAAAAAGAAATTGCAGTTTCCATTGAATTGGGCGGCAAAACCGTCACCATTGGCGCCATTGCCAAGGGCTCTGGCATGATCCACCCCAATATGGGCACCATGCTCTGCTTTACCACTACAGACTGTGTGATTGATGGAAACCTTCTACAAAAGACGCTTTCTCAAATCGTGACCAAAACCTTTAACCGGATCACCGTGGACGGAGATTCCTCCACCAACGACACCTGCTTCGTCCTGGCAAACGGCATGGCAGGCAACGCTCCTTTGCAGGAAGGTACCCCCGATTACGATACGTTTTATGAGGCGATTTATACTGTCTTCGAATATGAGGCAAAGAAGATTGCCGGTGATGGCGAGGGTGCCAGCCGACTGATTACTTGCACGGTAGAGAATGCCCAAACGGAGGAAAAGGCAGAACAAATGGCCAAATCCGTGGTGGGTTCCTCCTTGGTGAAAGCCGCCATGTTTGGTGCCGACGCCAACTGGGGCAGGGTGCTGTGCGCCATCGGCTATTCCGGTGCAAGCTTTGATCCGGAAGGTATTGATGTGAAGTTCCTTTCTACGGGCGGTCAGCTTTCGGTCTGCCAAAATGGCGCAGGACTTCCATTTGACGAAGATCTGGCAAAAAAGATTCTGACAGAATCCGAAGTCACCATCCTAGTCACTATGCATGAAGGGGAAGCTTCCGCCACCTGCTGGGGCTGCGACCTCACCTATGACTATGTCAAGATTAACGGCGATTACAGAAACTAATAAGAGAAGGCGGTTTCCAACATGGAGCAGTCAAGTGACAGCATGAAAAACTATATGGAACGCGCCACCGTACTGGCTGAGGCGCTTCCCTATATTCAAAATTACTGTGGCAAAACCGTTGTGGTGAAATACGGTGGAAATGCCATGATCTCAGAAGAACTGCGAGATGCCGTCCTGAGTGACATCATCCTTCTTCACCTGGTGGGCATCCGGGTCATGATGGTACACGGAGGTGGACCGGAAATTGGGCAGATGCTGGCTCGTCTGGGCAAAAAGTCTCACTTTGTCAACGGTCTGCGCTATACCGATGAGGAAACGATGGATGTGGTGCAGCAAGTTCTCTGCGGAAAAATCAATAAGAATCTGGTGTCCACGATCAATCGTATGGGTGCCAAAGCCATTGGTCTGTGTGGATTGGACGGCAACCTTCTCCAGGCCAAAAAGCTGGATGACCAATATGGTTTGGTTGGAGACATCACCCACGTCTGCCCCAACATCGTAAACGATTGCATGGCAAACGGTTATATCCCAGTGATCTCAACCGTGGCGCATGGCGTGGATGCCGATACCTCCTACAACATCAATGCAGATACTGCAGCTTCTGAACTGGCAATTGCCGTCGGCGCTGAGAAACTTATCCTACTCACCGATGTGCAGGGCGTTCTCCGAGACCCTAAAGATGAGAAAACCCTCATTCCCCAAATTCGCCTGCATGAGATCCCAACTCTGATGGAAAGTGGAGTGATTAGCGGCGGAATGATCCCAAAAGTGGATTGTTGCGTTGCTGCCATCCAAGGCGGCGTGCACCGCACCCATATTCTTGACGGCAGAATCCCTCATTCTATTTTGATTGAGATGCTTTCTCACAAAGGCATTGGCACCATGATTCTCGAATGATCCCCACAGAAAACCAATCCTCTTCTCCAAGAAGTCGGAAAGGACGTGCGAGTATGAATGCAAAAGACCTCATGGCTTTAGATGAGCAGTATATGATGAAAACCTGTCACCGCTATCGGGTGGACATTGACCACGGTCAGGGGGCAACCCTCTTTGATTCGGAAGGTCGAGAATACATTGACTTTACCAGCGGGATGGGGGAAAACTCCATAGGATACGGGAATGAACAGTGGGCAGAATCCATCATGGAACAGACCCTCAAGCTAGGTTCTACCTCCCAACTGTTCTATACCCAGCCCTGCGCACAGCTTGCGGAAAAGCTTTGCCGCCAAACTGGCATGGCAAGTGCCTGCTTTGTAAGCTCCGCCCCGGAAGCCAATGCGGTCATGATGCAGCTTGCTCGCAAGTACAGCTTTGATCGATACGGCATGGGCCGAAGCACCGTCCTTACCTTGCAGCATTCGTTTTCCAGAGAGACAGATCCCCTCTCTGTTATCGGGCAACCTCTCGTGAATGAGGAGTCCAATTCTCATATGGGTGCACTTCATTTTGTTACCCCCGATATGGAGGAGATTCAGAAAATGGCATCTCACGATGTCTGTGCCGTGATGCTGGAGCTTATCCAGACGGATGGCAACACAGATCCCTTGCCCCGAAAATTTGTCCACGCACTTGCTGTTTTCTGTGCAGAACAGGACTGGCTACTACTGATTAATGAAGCACAGACTGGTGCAGGACGTACTGGCACCATGTTCGCCTTCCAGCAGTATGGCATCCTGCCCGATGCCATATCGTTTGCAGGTGGCCTAAGCGGTGGTTTGCCGCTCGGTGGAGTGCTGGCCAATAACCGCTGCAAAGAAGTCTTAAAACTGGATTCCCAGCGTTTCGCCTTTGGGGCAAATCCCATCTGCGCAGCAGCCGCTTTAACCGTACTGGATATTTTAAACGAAAACACATTGGCCCAAGTAAAAGAAAAAGGAGACTACCTCCGAAGCGGCATCGAGTCACTAAACCTTCCCACCTTGGGTCAAATCCACGGCGTAGGACTGATGATTGGGGTCACTTTATCCGAAGGCAAGGACCCGATTTCCCTTGCCTCACTTCTTGCCGATTACGGTCTGCTTTGTCTCGCGACCAAAGAAGGTCTCCTGTTTTTGCCCCCTCTACTGGTGACAAAGGAAGAACTGGATCGTGGTCTCGCTATTTTAAAACAAGCTTTGGGAGAAGGAGCGTAGCATTCATGAAACATTTTTTGAAACTCATCGATCTCAGCTCTAACGAGATCCTAAACATTTTGGATACCGCCGCGGAACTAAAGAAAAAGCAAAAGGAAGGCATTGCCCACCCCTACCTTCAGGGCAAAACCCTGGCGATGATCTTCGTTAAAAATTCAACCCGGACACGGGTTTCCTTTGAGACTGGTATCTATCAATTGGGCGGCCATGGCCTATTTCTTTCCGGTAAGGAATCCCAAATTGGTCGTGGTGAACCGATTGAAGATACTGCCCGCGTACTCTCTCGCTATTGTGATGGCATTATGATCCGCACATTCGCACAACAGGAAGTAGAAACCTTGGCAAAATACGCCACCATACCGGTGATCAATGGCCTGACTGACTTTGCCCACCCCTGCCAGGTGCTTGCGGACCTTTTGACCATTCGAGAGTATAAAGGAACGCTTCGCGGACTCAAGATCTGTTATATCGGCGATGGCAATAATATGGCAAACTCCATTATTGTCGGCGGTCTCAAGTGCGGGATGGACGTGGCCGTTGCCACACCTGCTGCTTATGCGCCACATCAGGACATATTAGATTTCGCCGCCACTGTTACCGATGCCGCTTTCACTTTGACCACAGATCCAATGATCGCTGCCCAAAAAGCAGATGTTATCTTCACGGATGTATGGGCCTCTATGGGACAGGAGCAGGAAGCCGCCAAGCGAAAGCTTGACTTCACTGGTTTTCAGGTCAATGATACCCTCCTCTCCGTTGCCAACAAAGGTGCGATGGTGCAACACTGCCTTCCCGCCCACAGGGGAGAAGAGATTACAGCCGAAGTCTTTGAATCACACGCAGATGAGATCTTTGATGAGGCTGAAAACCGTCTCCATGTACAGAAAGCCATTATGTATCTACTCATGAAATAACGAAACACACCTTATCATTCTCTCATTCTCTAAGAATTACAGGGGAGCAGCAACGCTGCTCCCCTGTAATTCATTATGATTCAGTTTCTTTCGTTTTATGGGCCAAGGATTTTCTCCAGACATTCGAGCGTTCATAAACATACCCTAAAGGAACAGACGATGCGGGCGCAATCATACAGGCCCAGAATATTCCAATTAGTCCCAAGTAATGATTCAAAACCACTGCCAAAATCAGGCGGACAATAATGCTGTTTGTAATACTCGAAGCCAAGGCAAAGAGCGTATGTCCGGCACCAATTGCCAAGGCGTTATAGACCATAAAGCTAGCATAGAATACCTGTGCCATAATCTCTATCCGTAAGTTGATCACTGCCCAATGCGCCGTCTGTGCATCCGGTCCAAATAACGTAACCAAGTAAGGTGCTGTCAGTTCGATTAAAAGAATCAGGACGATGGAAACTGCAACGGTTATTTGCCTTGCGACGTGAACGGATCGGCTTGCTCGGTCAAACTCCTCAGCTCCTAAACACTGCGCCACCATGGTAGATGTGGCTGAAGACATTGCAATCGTGAATAGCAGTGCCAAATCCTTAATCTTGGCAGCAATCCCACTTGCCGCCGAGGCTTCCACCCCATAGCGATTAATGAGGAAGGTCATCGTCAGCCAAGAGAGCCCCACGAGCGTCATCTGCACTGCACTGGGAATCCCCAAACGCAGCATGTGGAGCAGCTTTTCTTTTTTGATGGAAAGCTGCAGAAGGTCCAAAGCAAACAGATCTTTGTGTTTGAGCGTATAACTCAGTGCAATGAGGAAAGATAAGGTTTGTGAAATGACCGTTGCCCAAGCGGCTCCGGCGGTTCCCAAATGGAGGCCTCCCATGAACCAAACATCCAGCACTACATTGCAAAGGGCCGTTACCATAATAAAATAGAGAGGCTGTTTTGAGTTCCCCACTCCGCGAATCATAGCGGATAGCGCATTATAGCCAAATACTGGCAGCAGTCCCACAGCACAAATCTTCAAATAGCTTGAGGCTTCGTCAAGCGCTGGTGCCCCGAGCAGAATCAGCATCCCTTTCCCAAATCCTATGATGAGTAGCATTCCTATAACGCCAAACACGAGGGACATGGTAAAGAGTGTGATATTGGTCTCCACTCGGCTCTCTCGGTCTTTCCCTCCGTAATACTGACCAATGAGAATGTTTCCGCCCATGGTAATGCCCATGATAATCTGCGTCAGCATCACGATGATTTGGCTGGAATTATTGATTGCGGAGATGCCCACTTTTCCAATGAATTGACCTGCTAGGATAAGATCGACAATGGAATAGGTGGATTGAAGGAAAGAAGATAATACCACCGGCAGAGAATATCGGATCAGTGTCTTCCAAATCACACCCTCCGTCAGATTGAATTGCTGCATCACCTATACCCTCTTACTCCATCTGCACTCAATCATCTACTCCGTTATGGAGTCTATCCAAGTGGCAGACGGTCTTTCTTTTCCTAAGCATTGTACCATCTCCCTTAAATTATTTCAATTCACTTCCCATTCACTTAACTTACAAATGGGTTTGCAAATTGGAAATTGCTGTGCTATAGTGATCGAAGTTGTAGAATACTAGGTTTGTTCTATATCATTAGAGCAAACAGATTTTTAATCCTTTGAAAGGATGACGTTCATTGAAAATCATTATTGTTGGCGCGGGAAAGGTAGGCTTCACCTTAGCGGAGCATCTTTCTCTGGAACAGCATGACGTTACCATCATTGATAGAAATGAGGCCGCAATTCGGCATGCCTCGGAGGCACTTGATGTGATGTGTATCAAAGGAAGCGGTGCTTCCCCTGCCACACTCAAAGCTGCCGGAGCTGAACACGCAGATTTTGTCTTGGCTGCCACCAGTTTGGATGAGGTCAATATGCTCTGCAGTCTTGTGGCCAAGCAGTTGGGTGCAAAATATACCATCGCCCGAATTCGTGATGTTGACTATACTGCCGACCTATCCGCCTTTCAGCGAGATATGGATATTGATATGGTGATCAACCCGGAATACTCTACCGCCATCGAAATATCACATCTTTTGCGTTTTCCCCCCGCCGCAAATATTGATACCTTCTTGCGTGGGCGCGTGGAACTGCTCAGTACAACGGTACAGGAAGGTGATTTCATCATTGGCCGGTCACTTTCAGAACTGTCCCGCAAGCTGCAGCCCCTGCCCTTTCTCTTCTGTGCCGCTGAGCGAAAGGGTGAGGTAACGATCCCCAACGGGAGCTTTGTTCCTCAGGAGGGAGATCGTCTCCACGTCATTGGTTCTCCGACTGGATTGCATCAATATTTTCGCATGCTTGGACGCTACATCCCAAAAGTTCACTCCGTTTTCATCGTCGGTGGCAGCAGAATTGCTCACTATCTCTCCAATATGTTAGATCACATGCATATGCAGGTCACCATTGTAGAAAACCAGGTGGAGCGCTGCCAATTTTTATCAGATGCTCTTCCCAATGCATT
>JAQSXW010000015.1 GCA_029256465.1 Evtepia sp. | reverse complement strand
ATTAACGGTTGGAATAAAATGATTACTGGCAGAACAACCTCTCAGATGTCAGGTGCCGGAAGTGGTGTGCTACCCACATCCTGGAGCACAGATGTATGGCAGACTTCAGCTGACACCTACCCGCAGCTGAAAGTCTTCGCTTCTTCAAGTGATACAGCTACCGCACTGTACTCATGGCTCAGCGCGGTTCCGATCTATCTGTATGAAAACACCACGAGCTCCTCTTTAAGTGACACGAATAAGCTGGTCCGACACAGTTTCAACCTTCCTTCAATTAGCGGAGCCACCTGGTCATCCTCTAACTCCAGCGTACTTTCGGTGAGCGGTAATACCGTCAGCTTCAGTGCTCCTGCCTCGGATACCGAGGTAACGTTGACCCTTACCAAGGATAGCCTTACCAAAGATTTTACGCTGATGTGCAAGTCTGGCGTTAATCCCAGTGATACAGCCGCACCCCAAATTACAATGGGCACCGTCGCCCCGGGGGATTTTTCTACAACAATTCCAGCCACCGTTGACGAGACTTCCAATGTATATGTCGTCACACTGCCGAAGAGCGCGGCAGCTCCTACGGTCGATGAAATCCTATCAAGCAACGCCGCCGTGCATCTGTCCGGCAGCGGGACGCTCTCCGCAACGGTCACGGGACTTAGCTGCTTAACCGAATATACGGCGTATGCCTGTGCTGTGGACAGCATGGGGAACGTTTCCTCAATTGTAAAAGCTGATTTTACTACACTACAGGATCAGACGCCTCCGAGCAGTGTGGGCACTTCATATTTTAGTACGGATACGGACACCCATGTTCTGTCCTTTGGCGCCTGCTTCAATGAGGTTGGCTCCATAAAGTATGTGGTAGTGCCCTCTTCTACCTCAGTGCCGACAAGCACACAGGTCAGCCAGGGCAAGGATGCCTCAGGGGGGGTGGCCTCCTACTACGGCTCATTTAATTATGCCTATGCCAATGCCTCATCCACGCTGCATATCGATATTGCCAATTACGCTCAAGGCTCATATTCTCTCTATTTTGTGTGCGTAGATGCTGTAGGCAACGTTTCTGCAGTCGTTTCGGAGCCGAACGCAAGTACCAATCAAAATAGTTTTATCATACCTGATACTACGGCACCATCCGGTTACTCAGCAAGCTTTGACGAGACCTATATAAACAGTGGCAATCAAGCAGCGGCATCATTTACAGTTTCCGGAGCCGAAAACCAAGCCACTTACAATTATACAATTTCAAGCTCGGGTGGGGCCGCAACGGTTACAGGCAGCGGGACAATCAGTTCTGCAAATCAGCAGATAACCGGAATCGACTTAAGTAGTCTATCTGACGGAACGCTTACCCTCAGTGTGAAGCTGACAGATACAAGCGGAAACACTGGCTCAACTAATACTGATACTGTAAAAAAAGATACATTCGCTCCGAGTATTAGCTTAAGCTCACCGATCGGTACGGGTGTGTCTGCTTCAACAGCAGCCATTGAACTGAGTTTCAGCGAAACTGTTACAGGTATAACGAATGGAACAGTTACCTTGTCTGACGGGGTCAACACGTATACCTATACCATAGGGGCAAGTGATAGCTATATCAGCGGTACGGATACGAGCTGCAAAGCGACCATTCCTCTTTCACGCTTTTTGGATAGCACCAACAAGCCGTTATCACTTGCTCACGGCAAAACCTATACAGCGGCGATTTCTTCCGACGCATATAAGGACGGCTTCGACAACCTAATATCAGCAAACGCCAATATTGGCAGTTTCACAGTCTCTTCAGATACAAGAAGCAGTGCGAAAGCAATCAACGCATTTTCCATAGGATCATATGCGGGTACCATTGACCAAACTAACCATACGATATCGGTGACGGTTCCCTACGCAACAAGCGTTTCAGCATTGACACCTATGATTACTGTCAGCGAAAAAGCAACTGTTTCTCCGGTGAGTGGAGCAATGCAGAACTTTACGACTCCCGTTACCTATACTGTGACAGCCGAAAATGGCACAACGCAGAGTTACACAGTAACAGTTACAGTTGCATCTTCCAATACCGGAGGAAGCAGTTCCAGCGGCAGCGCAAGTAGTTCCAGTGGGGACAACACCACTAAGGAAATCACCATACCCGTCTCCTCTAACGATGGCAGTAGCAAGGTCGTAGTTACAACAAAGGATGGTAAAGCCACCATCAGCATGAATGATTCGCAGCTTGCTGCAATCGCTTCCGCCGCTAAAGACATCGGCACCGTCACCGCGGATGTGTCCGGACTGAAAGTGGACGAGGCAACTGTACCCTCCAAGATGGTTTCGGCTGTACAGAGCGCGAAAGGTTTCAGGGGGCTTGCAGTGGCACTGCCCACCGGCACCGTGACCCTTGCCAAAGACGCGCTAGCCTCTGTCGGCGATAAGGGAGATGTAACATTTTCCGTTAAAACCATTAGCAGTTCCAAGCTCACCGACACCCAAAAGGCAATTCTCGGCGCACAGGCAGATTCCGCAGTCGTGGTGGATGTGAATGTCTTCGTGGGAGGTACAAAAACCAGCACCTTCGGCGGAGGTAAAATCACCGTTTCCATCCCCTATGCTCTGAAATCTGGAGAGAACTCCGGCAGCATTACCGTCTGGTTTATGAAGGATGACGGTACGATTGAGCCGAAAAAGGGGACTTATGCGGACGGCAAGGTGACCTTCACCACGGAGCATCTGTCTCAGTACCTGATCGTGAGCTTCCCGTTTGCAGATGTGGCTGAAGATTCTTGGTACTATGGCAGTGTAGCCTATGCCTATAACAATGGCCTGTTTTCCGGTACTTCGGATAAAACGTTCAGCCCTGATGCGGCCATGACCCGCCAGATGATCTGGATGGTGCTGGCTCGCATGGATGGTAAGGTGCCTACTAATATGGACGATGCCCGTGCATGGGCTGTAGAAAACGGGATTTCTGACGGTACCAATCCTACAAGCTCCATCACCCGGGAGCAGATGGCAAAAATCCTGTACCGCTACGCCCAGTATAAGGGGTATAAAACCACGCAGGGCGGCATGGCTATCCGGAAATTTGCGGATTATGATAGTATCTCAGAATATGCGTTACTACCTCTGGCGTGGGCAGTGAATGCAGGACTTGTGCAGGGCAGTGATAATAATCTCATGCCACAGGGCGGTGCCTCTCGCGCTCAGGTAGCCACAATTCTCCTGCGCTTCTATGAGAACGAAGCAAAGTAAGTTGGAATCCCTTTAAACTGACGATTTTTCCCTTCCATTGAAATCAAAAGACGGCTGTCCTAAGCGGATAGCCATCTTTTGTCTACCTTGATATTGCGATATATGGAAAGAATTATCGGCTATCATTGACAATACAATGCATCGTCTGCTTTGCGTAGGATTTCCTCACGAGCCTGAGCCACAAGAACTCGCGCCGTTTCTTTCGTCGGCATGATAGCAAGAATAGACATAACCATTACCTCAATGCCAAGCTTCTTTATTTCTTCGTCTTCTCTAATCTCCTTGGAGATGTTCTGTGCAAGTAACGTAAATAAGCATTACAAGCCGCATGCTGTAGCAGGGTTTTGCATGCCTCAATTGAAAAATTAAATTCCACCCCTGCCGGAACGAAAGCGGAAATTACTTTTCCAAATTAGAGGAGTGGAATTTAATTTGCCAAATCCTTTTCCGCGGCAAGAAAAGTCTTTTCCTGGTCATGCAGAATCTATTTGTAGATACCTCGCTGGCTTGAGGCGGGTAGTTCATTGAATCTATTTTACCGCAGCGTAACCGATTCGCTGACCCTGTTTCATGTTTTCAGGATGTAATTACCTCATCGTTCAGTTGACGAAATAAGATATGGGAAACCATGCACAGACCGAGACAGACCGTGAATGCGCCAAAGTAAATCCAATCAACATTGGCCGATAGGCATTCGAACAGCACACCATAGATTGCCTGCCCAATAGGATTACCGCACATGACAAGGCACATGAGTAGAGCCATGACCTTTCCGGTGAGGGTGGCAGGGGTAATCTTCTGCACATAAGTAATCATTTCCACGTTAAAAATCGTTGAAAAAATCATAAATATTGCGCAGAAGCCGGCAATAAGCAGATAAGCTGTCATTGAGTCTATTGGTAACCGCAGTGCAAGACCCATTGGAAGCAGAGTCGCCGTTAACCAAAAAATCAACATTGCTCCACGGCTGACTTTTAGCTTATGGACAAGAACACCTGAGAGCAGTCCACCCAATAGTCCGCCAGCCGCCAGCGCGCCCTGCGCATATCCGTAGAGCCGGTTGCCTGTGGCTTGGTCAAAGCCCAGATGGCTGGTGACAACAATGGGTAATCCTACGATGATCAGTGCGGAAAAGACCAGATTGACTGCAGCGAGCAGCAACCCTAACCGTCCAATCTCCGGATGCTCATGCCGGATAAACTGCCAGCTTTCCCGCAGGTCAGAAGCCACTAGAGAGATTACGCTCCCCTCAAAATGCTGCTTTTCAAAGGGAATATGAATGAAAAGTTCCATGACGGCAGAGAGGAAAAAGCAGACAATGCTGAGATACAAAATCGGCTTTATTCCACAAAATCCGAAGATCAGCCCGCCCAGCACCGGACCTACCACTCTGGCCAGTGAGTTTACCATGTTAATAACGGCGTTTCCGACCATCAGCTTGTCGGGTGGTGTCAGCACCGGCAGCGACGCTTGCACTGTGGGTTGATAAGCGCCCTGAATGCCGTAGAGCAGCATCATAACGGCAATAAGCAAAGGTACCAGAGGGAGGGTCTCAAAGCTTAGTGCGTAAAATAGCATCAGCGCTGAGGTAAAGAAATCCAGGCATGCCATCACGTTCCGTTTGTTCACCCGGTCAGCCACGATACCACCCACTGGCGAGAGCAGTAGCATCGGAAGAAACGACAGCGCCATTGCCGTACCATACAGCGTCGCCGAATGTGTTTTGTTGAGTAAGTAGAGCGGCAGCGCGTAGCGAAGGATGTTGTTGCCGAACAGAGAGATGATCTGTCCGATTACAACCATTAAAAAATCTTTGTTAAACATTTTTATTTTTATGTTATTTCCTCCTGATCTAATACCGACCGACGGTATGTATTATTATTGCTAATCTGTAAAATTGCAACTAGCTAATACTTTATTAAAATCGTTGAAGCCCTCGCAAATTCAAATCACAATTATCATTGCCACATACGGATGGATGGCTCCGATTTCGGCTAGCAATCGTTTATATCCATAAAATATTACTTTTTTTAAAGCAAAGATAGATAAGGCTAATCTAAGATTGATAAAGAGTTTATTATAGCACGATGTCATGGTAACTTCACCCAGACATGAAAGATCATGCCATTGAAACTCAAGCTAAGAGATAAAACCAGGTTCAGCTTTTTTCATGGAGCGAGACAAAACACATCCGTCTATTCGATACCAGACAACTCTGGGTGAAAACGGATGTGTTTTTCGTTTTGTTCCTGTCGTGATATATTATGTCAAATATTATATATAACATTTGACAGGTCCCTTAATATAAGGCTTATACAATATTTATTATACTTTTCACCTTATATTCCTTTTAGGAATCCGCTTGTCTTATGTATTCGGTTCGCAGTGTTTATAGGAAATAGTCTGGTTCTTTTCTGGGGTGGGAATAACGAGCAACAATGTCGTCACGGTGAAAAAGGAAGTTGGGATCGGCAAAATACTTAGCTTCTACCGGGCATCCCTTGACACAGGCATTACATTTGATGCAGATTCCGGTCGTCTCCTTGACATTATCAGAGGGAATAGCGCCCATGGGACAGTGTTTGGAACACCACTTGCAATTGGTGCAGGCCTCATTGGTGAGCGGTTTTACCTTGCGGATATCAATGAAATTCCCGTTTTGGTCTGTGGGGCGAAAGTATGGGTGGACAGGATCATTCCCTTTAACAAATACGGGGGCATGGGATGTAAAGGAAGTAATGTCAGCAATTTTCCAGACAATTTGATCGGCAAAACCCTTGGCAATGGTCAGGTCACTTGCGTCTGGACGGCCTGCAGCCAGCGTTTGGGAAAATGAGTGTTCTCCAATGAAAGCGCCGCCCGCAACGGTTCGAAAACCTCCCGCTTCCATGCTGTTACGCAGCTCCATCAAGGCATCGTCAAAGGAACGGTTGCCATATAAAACAACGGGAACTCCCATGGCGCCATGACCCTCCACAGAAGCGATAAAGTTTATGAGAAGGTTGGGGACTCTTCCAGCGTAGACAGGGGTGCCGAAAATCACCAGGTCCCCTTCCGAAAAAACAGGTATCTGGGTACGCGCAGCAGGTAGGGTAAAGTCGAAGACCTTTAATGGAACCCCAGTTTGATCTGCAATGCGTGTTGCAATGGTGGTGACAATGTTCTTGGTGCTGCCAGTAGCACTAAAGTAAGCGGCCCAAACAGTGTGAAACTTCAAAACGCATGTCACTTCCTCAAAGTTATGATTGACAATCAGGTAAGCTACAAGGCAGGAAAAGGAAGAATCTTCCTGTGTCACAATTTTTTATTATACAAGGTTTAGACTGAAAAGTAAAGAAAGATAAGGGGAATCCGTATCTTTGGTTGATTTTTTCCAATGCTTTTAATATAATAAACAAAACGTTTGAAATAGTAACGCTGGAAACGGCGAGAGGTGAATTGACGATGGAAGAGAAGCATTCTACCCCGTCTTTTCAGGGATCACAGGGAACGAAACTCCCTCCTGAGAAGATGCAAAATGGACCATCCCATCTGAAAAAGGGTGGTGCAAAGATAGGAATTTGGATTGGCAGTGCCGCAGTACTGTTACTCATCGCTGCTTACATACTGATATGTGGTGTTGCCGCAGGTTCTAATCAGGTTTTGCCTCGTACTACTGTGGCAGGCATTTCGGTTGGTGGCATGACGATGCCTGAGGTGGAGACTGCTCTGCAGAAAGCACAGGTTGAGTGGAAAAACCAAGAGGATACTTACCTTGTTTTTGCTGTGGAAGATGGTGAGGGCAAGAATCTTAACGTACGTGTTCCCACCAATTACATGGAACTGGATGCCGGGCAGAGTGCTCAGCAGGTCTGGGAAAAGGGACGAAGTGATGCAGCATTCCTTCAGAAGGGTTTTGAATATTTGCGCTCTTTACTGATCGGGCAAACCATTGCTCCGGTCTACGTGGATAGTGGAAACCTGGATGTACTACTCGCGGAGGATCTGGACGGAAAAATTGGCAAGTTGATGGAAGAATCTACAGCTGCGATCGTCGACGACAAGTTGGAACTGACCAAGGGAGTTCCCGGTCGAGAGGTAGATAAGGAAGCACTAAAGCAGAAGCTGTTTACTTTGTTCGCGGAAGGGAAGACAGTGACTGACAATGACGAGACCCCTCAGTTTACCGTGCCTCTTGTGGAAAAACTGCCTGCGGACATGGATTTGCAAGCGGTCTATAACCAGTACCACGCAGAACCTCAGGATGCTTCGGTCAACGAGGCGACCGGAGAATTTACCATGGAAAAGGTTGGGGTTTCGTTTGATGCTGCTGCCGCCCAAACCCAATTTAACGCTTTGGATTGGGGAGAACGTTGTGAGGTCCCCCTAGTTTTGACCGAGCCAAAGGTAAAACTCACAGACTTAGAGTCATTTTTATTCAAGGATGTATTGGGTGCCTGCACCACGAATATTGGCGGCTCATCGAACCGTCTTTCTAATGTTAAATTGGCTGCTTCCTTTTGCAATGGAAAAGTTCTGGCTCCCGGTGAAGAGTTTTCCTACAATGGGACTGTGGGCAGAAGAACGACCGCCCGTGGATTTCTCCCTGCACCAGCCTATGTGGCAGGCGAAACGGTGAATGAGATTGGTGGCGGTATTTGTCAGGTGTCCTCCACAATCTATTTGGCTTCTTTACGGGCAAATATGGGAATTGCAGAGCGGCACAATCATCGCTATACTGTGGGCTATGTGCCCAATGGCTTGGATGCCACCGTATATTACGGCTCGCTGGACTTCCGGTTTAAAAATACAACAGAATATCCGATTAAAATAGCTGCTTCCGTATCTGGTCGAACGCTCAGTGTCACCATTTACGGAAGTAATAAAGAAAACAAAACCGTGAAGATGGAAACGGTGCAGACCGGCACCACCGGATATAAGACAATTTATAAAGTTGACAACAGTGTAGCGGTTGGTAAAACAAAAACAGACGTCACGCCTTACTCGGGCTGTACGGTAAAAGCATACCGCTGCGTGTATCAGAATGGAACATTGCTTAGCCGCAACTTAGAGAGCACCAACGAATACAAGAGCAGAGATAAAGCGGTGCTCGTGAACGCTAAGGATGCCTATAAATACGGAATCGGTGATGCACCAGCTCCGACACCAACCCCGACTCCAGAGCCAACCCCAACGCCAACCCCAACTCCCACACCGGAGCCAACACCGACACCCACACCGGAGCCAACACCGACACCCACACCGGAGCCAACACCGACACCCACACCGGAGCCAACACCGACACCAACACCAGAGCCGACACCCCAGACACCTGAATCGACTACAGAGACCGCTCCTATAGAAGGACAACAATGAGAGGAAGAACGAGTATGTTCCCAGTCAGCGGACAACTAAAGCTAGAAGGCAAGAAAGTCATGGGAAAAACCATGCCATTTTGGATCAAAGCCACCTTTCTCTTTATTGGTCTTCAGCTACTATTCCACTTGCTTCGGGGAAGCCTAGGTGGAATGCTTGGTTGGTACTTAATGCATCTATCCGAATTTCCAGAGGCCGTAACCGGATACTCGACCATAGAAAATGGATTTCAGCTTGTCCTTCGGATGGAGGACTTGGACGCGGTGGCAGCCATTTCTCTGACCTATGGGCAAATCATGTGGTTTCTGATCATCAACTTGCTGGTGTTTCTGATCTTGGCTCCCATGAAGATGGCAGTCGTGGAGCAGTATTGGGTAGCCTACAAAGGAGAAACCTCAATTTTCAAGAGGGTTCTGCACTGGTACACTGATCGGAAGCTTTTTGGAAAGTCGATCGTTGTTGGACTGATTTTAGACCTAGGATGTCGGTTAATTGCCATTCTAGCCCTACTGCCCAGCTCGGCCCTATATGCAATGATATACAGCGGCAGTATTATTGGGGTGTCGACAGAAGAGTCCGTGAGACTTTCTTTACTGTCATTTCTTGCCTTGGCTTTCATGATTGGCGGGGCGCTGCTTTCTTTCTATCTGTATACCATCCTCTATCCCATTCGATATTGCTTGGCAGCTCGGCCGGACTACTCTGTGGGTCAGGTATTGCGGCGCGGAGTGGATAGCATCAAAGGATATCGAGGAGAATTCTTCCGGTTTCGGCTAACCTTTCTTCATTGGTATCTGATGTCATTTCTTACCTATGGAGTCATCGAACTCTATGTGTTGCCCTACCTCAGCTTTTCTTCCTTTCAGTTTCTGCAGGAGGCCGCAAAGGATCGACAGGAGAAAAACAAGACTAATTAAGCACATAGAAAAATCGCCTTTTGGATCATCCAAAAGGCGATTTTGTTTTTTCAAGAACCCAGATGAAAAATGATTCCGGTAATGACTGCTAAGAGTAAAAAAATAGGAATGGGCAGACGTCGAACCTTTGGTAATAGCAGACACATACTGATGAAGAGGAAGAGCGCAATTGACTTCCAGTGGATCATTATGCTGCCGTTCTGCGTAAAAAAAGTGGCGATACACAAGCTCAGCAGTACCGAAGAGATAAGGCCAACTGAGGCAGGACGAAGACCATAAAATACGGATTCGAAGGTTTGGTTGCCACGCAGCTTTCCAATCAATTGAGCAAGCAGGAAGATGATGATGAAGGAAGGAAGGGTCAGGAACAAGGTGGCAAGAACGGCACCTGGAATTCCAGCAATATGGTAACCCAAATAGGTAGACATATTGACGCCAATAGGGCCGGGAGTAGCTTCTGCAATGGCGATGACGTTGCTGAGCTCCTGAAGGGAGAACCAGCTGGTTCGCTCAGAGAGGGACATGAGAAAAGGAACGGTTGCCATCCCACCTCCAATGGAAAAAAGACCGATGCAGAAAAACTCTGCCCCTAATTGCATCAGAGTCATCATTTCGATTTCCCTCCTCTCCATCGACAAATGGCAATGCCCAAAAGGCCAGCGGCAATCACCAGAAAAGCAGGAGAAATACTGGTAAAAAAGGAGAGAAGTAGCGCCGCTAGATAAAGGATTAGGGAGGGCGCATCCAGAACCGCAGACCGGAAGAGTGTAATGACGGACTGGAGAATCAGAGCACATACACAAGCCTGAAGACCAGCCAAGGCGTGTTGTACCCAAGGGTTAGAGAGATATGGCCAGAAAAAGGCAGCCACCAGGGTGACAATGCAGAGGGGAGGAGTGAGCAAGCCGAGTGTGGCGCAGACCGCCCCCAATCCGCCATTGACCCGAACACCAACATAGGTGGCTGCATTCACCGCAATCACTCCCGGAGTACACTGGGCAATGGAAAAAATTTCGCTCAGATCATCTGAGGTAATCCAGCCTTTTTTTTCCACCAGATCCCTCTGAAGGAGGGGCACGATGGCGTAACCGCCGCCAAAACAGGAAGCACTTATTTTTGCTAATGAAAGAAAAAGATCTAAATTTTGATGCATGGGATCGTCCTCGTATTAACCACAAAGGTCAATGATAGTCTGGGTAAAAATTTTGCAGGAAGCTAGGAGATCGGGAATGGAGACGCGTTCATCAGGCCCGTGCAGGCAGGATTCAAAACCGGGCATGGATGCGCCAAATGCGACACCACCAGGAATGTCATGAACATAAGTTCCACCGCCGGAGGAAAGGCAAGTACCAGGATCACCCGTATACTGCTCATAACAGCGCAAAAGAGTCTGCACAAAAGGGGAATCCTCGGGAACGCAATGCGCGGGATTAATGTGGCCCTGCAACTCAATGCCCAGGGGTAGCAGGGCATTTTTAACGATGAGGAGGCAGTTTTCCTCTGTGGCACAGAGAGGTGTCCGGCAGTCAAAGCGCGCCTCTAGACCAACTTCTGATAGCTTCATCATAGTGAGGGTGAGTGTTAAGGGGCCGGAGAG
>JAQSXW010000014.1 GCA_029256465.1 Evtepia sp. | reverse complement strand
AGTCGTTTTGCTCACCGCGCAGGTCGTCCCCATTCCGGTCTTGGTTACGGTAAACCCGCCGGTGTTCTCTTGGGCAAGGTTCTGGCAAGCCTCGCTCAGTGTTACCGTGATGTGCGTGTCATCCGTCCTGCTTGCGCTCGAAATGGTCGGTGCGGTCGTATCAGGAGCTAAAGAGGGGTAGTCGTCCGTTACGGCAGCCCAGCTGTTTCCGGCTTCCTTATTAGCATTTAAAATTGTTACAAAGGATAACGCCTTCATATCAGTTGAGGCCATGGGAGTACCAGCGTTGGAATTGGAGCCGCTAACCGTCGCATCGCTGTTATAATAAGAAGTATTGCACTCTAATTGAGCTGCTCCGCACAGTACCCCAGCTTTAGATGAGAATACTCCTGAACTGCTTACATTTCCTGTGGCATAACAGTTACTTACAATTCCATAGGTTGATCCAACAAGGCTGCCCGCAAACGCAAAAGCGACGCTTGACGTGGATGTGACATCCACCTGAGAATAGCAGTTGGTAATTGTACCGGAGCAAGATCCTACCAAGCCACCTGCTAAGCTGTGACCCTTAACATTGCTTGTTGCGGTCACTGCACCTTTTACGCCGAGGTTTTTGACGGTACCGTCACCGAGCACACCCCCGAATAATCCGGCTAAGGCATTAGAAGTGCCTGATCCTGTGATGTTGACATTTATTGCAGAAACAACATGTCCATCCCCGTTAAAAGTACCGTCGAAATAACATTGATCAGTGTTTCCAATCGGAATCCAATTATGGCTGCTGCCGCTCAAATCAATGTCAGCGCCCAGGGTAATTGTGTCCCCGTCGAAATTGTCTGTCTTGGCATTGACGATTGTCGCCAATCCCGCCAGTTCCTCCGCGGTGTTGATCGCAAATGAAGTCGCAGATGGATTTGAGGTATACCACGATGTATCAGTACCGCCATCCCATGTATCGGAAGCCGCGCTCGCCGTCGGCGTTATTACAGGCATAAGGCTCAGCACCATGGCCAGCGTAAGAATAATCGACAGAATCTTTTTGCTTGTTCTCCCTGTCATCTTTCGTTCTCCTTTGAATTTATTCTCAAAATCCGTCTAAACGATTAGTTTATATCCGCTTTGCTTAAGCTTTTTTAGCGTCCGGTAAATCTGAGCCTCATCCGCGGGCCGTAAATACGATGCCGACATGTCGAAAAGCTTTTTGATGTCGTAACCAGACAGCGGTTTCGTCAACAAGTATCCCAATATTCCGTTCTCAAGCGACAAAACATACCTGTTTTCAGCATATAATCTATCTAAGGTTTATAATATAGAAGCCGAAAGAATCTGTCAATTTGTCAAGCTGCTATTTCCGAACAATTCATACTTTTATCGCTGCTTCAGGCCTCTGTCAGCCCGTAAATTACCCCTCGTCGTGTTTTTTGCCTGCGTGCTGTTTTTCATCAAGAAGACAATCGTTCACGTCCCCAAGACCGAAAGGGAAAGCCTTTCAGCTCATCAAAGCAGACGGCTCTACCTATGAAATGCCGGTGCAAGGTATTTTGACAAAGGGCGAAATACCGAGAGAGCTTTTATCCCCAAATGAAAACGTGGTTCGATTCATTGTTCCCCAAAGTGAAGTGCGTGGCTACATTTGGTATTCCAGTCCTTCGGATGTGAAGGGCTTTATCGATTATGCAAATGTGGTCATGAGCGAGATGTTTCCCAACGACGGAGAAGCATATATGGAGGCGGGGTTTGCCTTGGCTTGCCATACTGTTATGTATCCTTGCAGTTTTCCTAATCACATTGATTACCACAAGATGTGCCGCCTCTCGGCTTCGCAATCAGAATATCATTGAGTCAATTCGGTCAGAGAGTGGAAAATAAATGAAAGATTGTGCCAAGTGAAATGAGCATATTCAGCCGGAAAACCCTGTAGTTTCTGTTGCAAAAAGGATTAAATTATGATAAGATGTTTCAAAATTTATTTGTGCAACAGGCCATGACGAAACCAGCCGATTCCAGCGGTCCAAAGCGAGAGGGGAAGGGTGAAAGCCCCTTGACAGAGCAGAGTTGGCAGCCACTTCTGAGCCACCTGGGAGGACCAGGACGCTTCATCCTCGTTAACGGATGACTGAGATACGAAGGTTCTTCGTAATCAGGGTGGTACCGCAGAGCGAAAAGCTCCGCCCCTGAACCTTTAGGGGCGGAGCTTTTTCTTTTTTTGTTTTATAACCGGTTGCACAAAAGAAATCTCAACTTGTGGAGGCTGATTAACCCATGTCCAAACCCTTTGGTGTGAATGATCTCAGAGAGATGTTTCTCTCTTTTTTTGAGACGAAGGAGCATCTTCGTCTGCCCAGCTATTCCCTGATCCCCCAAAATGACAATTCTCTGCTACTCATCAACTCCGGCATGGCGCCCATGAAGCCCTTCTTTACTGGGGAACAAGAGCCGCCCCGCCGCCGTGTTTGCACCTGCCAAAAGTGTATCCGTACCGGTGATATCGAAAACATCGGCAAAACTGCCCGCCATGGTACGTATTTTGAGATGCTGGGCAACTTCTCTTTCGGAGATTATTTCAAAAAGGAAGCCATCTCATGGAGTTGGGAGTTTCTCACCTCTCCGGACTGGGCCGGGTTAGATCCGGAGCATCTCTATCCTTCTGTTTACGAGGAGGATGATGAGGCCTATGACCTATGGAATCAGCACATCGGCATTCCCAAGGAGAAAATTGTCCGTCTGGGCAAAAAGGACAATTTTTGGGAACATGGAGCAGGCCCCTGTGGTCCCTGCTCAGAAATTTACTTTGATCGCGGTGAGGTCTACGGTTGCGGAAGCAAGGATTGCTATCCCGGCTGCGACTGCGACCGATTTATGGAAATTTGGAATAACGTTTTTTCACAGTTTGACAACGACGGTAACGGCAACTACACCGAGCTGGCGCAGAAAAACATCGACACTGGCATGGGTCTGGAGCGTCTGGCGGTCGTCTGTCAGGGTGTCGATTCTCTCTTTGATGTCGACACCGTCATGAACATCACCAATAAGGTCTCTGAAATTACGGGCGCACATTATGGTGAGTCCAAAGAAAAAGATGTCTCCCTGCGTATTATCACAGATCACATCCGTTCCGCCACCTTCATGATCTGTGACGGCGTGCTTCCCTCCAACGAGGGTCGCGGCTATGTCCTGCGCCGCCTACTGAGAAGAGCTGCCCGCCACGGAAAGCTGCTTGGCGTAAACGAGCCGTTCCTCTACTCCGTCTGTGCCACGGTCATCTCTGAGAACGAGGGCCATTACACTGATTTAACGGATAAGGCAGCCTATATTACCAGAGTCATCCACGAAGAGGAAAAGAAGTTTGCCAAAACCATTGATGGTGGCATGTGCATTTTCTCTGACCTCCTCGAGGGCTACAAGGCACAAGGTGAGAAGGTCTTCTCCGGTGCGGATGCCTTTAAACTCTATGACACTTACGGCTTCCCCATTGACCTCACTGAGGAAATGGCGGAGGATGCAGGCATGGCCTTAGACCGTGCTGCCTTTGATGTGGAGATGAACGAGCAGCGCACCCGCGCCCGGAAAGCCAGAGAGGCAATGGGCGACCTCGGCTGGGGTGGCATTGAGTTCGGACAAGACGTCCCCGCTACTGAGTTTGTCGGCTACCAGCAAAACGGCGTGCAGGTCAAAGTGCTTGCCATTGTTGCCGAGGATGAGCAGCACGAATCCATCGCTTCGGGTGTGGAAGCCATCTTGGTGTTGGACAAGACCCCCTTCTATGCCGAAATGGGTGGACAGGTCGCCGACCACGGTGTCCTGACTGCGGAGGGTGTCCGTTTTGAAGTCACCAACGTCCTGAAAAACAAGGGCGAGAAATTCATGCACTACGGCAAGGTCTTAGAGGGCGAAGTGAAGCTTAACGACGCCTTAACTGCAAGCTATGATGAGGCCCGCCGCCGTGCCATTGCTCGTGCACACTCCGCAACTCACTTGCTGCAAGAAGCGCTCGTTCGCACGCTGGGCGACCATGTGCATCAGGCTGGTTCCTTGGTGGAGCCGGACCATCTGCGCTTTGACTTTACCCACTTCTCTGCCGTCAGCACGGAGGAATTAGAGAAGGTTGAAAAGCTCGTCAACGAGGCTATTTTAGAGGGCCTTTCCATCGGGACGGAGGAAATGTCCATTGCCAATGCCAAGGAAAAGGGCGCAACCGCTCTCTTCGGCGAAAAATATGGCGAAACCGTTCGTGTGGTTTCTATGGGAGATTTCTCAGCAGAACTCTGTGGCGGCACTCACTTGGATAACACAGCCAAGGCTGGAGCCTTCCACATCGTTTCCGAGTTTTCCGTCGCGTCTGGAGTTCGCCGTATTGAGGCCACCACTGGCATGGCAACCTTAGATCAGTTTAAGTTTATGGAATGCTGTATGCAGGGTGTTGCTTCTCTCTTGAAGGCTCGCCCGGAAGAGTTGCGGGAGCGTCTGGAGTGCGAACAAATGGAAGCCAAAGAGCTGCGCCGTAGACTCACGCAGTATCAGCTCAAGGAAAGTCTCAGCGAGGTCAACAGCTTCCTACTTTCCGCTAAGAACGTGGGTCCCCTGAAGGTCTTAACCGCCAGCCGTCCCGGGGCGGATGCAAACAGCCTGCGCCAGATGGGTGACTTCCTTCGGGATAAGGAACAAACGGTGGTTGCTGTGCTCGCCACCGTGATCGATGAAAAGATTACCTTCTTGGCGGTCTGCGGCAAGGAGGCCATTGCAAAGGGTGTGAAGGCCGGTGATGTCATTCGCCATGTGACTGCCATTTGCGGCGGTAAGGGCGGCGGTAAGCCTGACAGCGCAATGGGCGGTGGTACCGACCTATTAAAACTAGACAATGCCTTGGCATCGGTGGACGACTTCGTTGCCGAAAAGCTGGGCTTATAAAAGGAGTGTTTCCATTGGCAGATTGCTTATTCTGTAAGATTGCAGCCGGTGAAATTCCATCGAGCAAGGTCTATGAAGACGAACTTGTCTATGCTTTTTATGACATTGACCCTAAGGCTCCGACGCACTTTTTGGTCATTCCAAAGGAGCACATTGTCTCTTGTGGAGCTGTGGAGGAAGAACACGAGGTTCTCGTTGGACACATGTTCCGTGTCATCACTCAGGTCACAAAGGAACTTGGGCTAACGGATTTTCGCGTGGTCTCGAACTGTGGAGAGAAAGCCGGACAAAGCGTCTTCCACCTGCACTTCCATGTGCTGGGCGGACGCGATATGACTTGGCCTCCGGGCTGATAAAAAAAGAACGGTCTTATGTAGCGCGCTACATAAGACCGTTTCTTTCTTTTGTTGATTCAATTACACTAGCTTGGATCCGGCAGGAATCCTGTCATCCAACATGAGAAGGTCGAGCTTTTCCGCTCCCTGTTCCTTGCGGGTTGCAGAGATGAGCATACCGCAGGACTCCTGTCCCATCATCTTACGTGGGGGGAGGTTTATGATGGCAACCAAGGTCTTGCCAATCAGGGTTTCCGGTGCATAGAACTTGGCGATGCCAGAGAGAATCTGACGGTCGTTGCCAGTGCCATCATCGAGGGTAAACTTTAAGAGCTTATCACTCTTTTTCACCTTTTCGCAGGCCTTGACCTTTACCACACGGAAGTCGCTCTTGCAGAAGGTGTCAAAGTCAACGGGCTCTTCGGCATAGGGCTCTATCTCCAGAGCGGGCAAAGAGGCCTTTTTCGCTGCTTCTGCAGCGGCTTCCAGCTCAAAGAGCTCCTTTTCTACGTCTATACGGGGAAAGACAGCCTCACCCTTGGCAACGCGTACGGTAGCAGAGAGCTGCCCCAAGGTCTTTGCCCCTTCCCAAGTGGTAACGCTTGCATCGGCACCAATCTGTGCGAAAATCTTGGCACAAGATTCGGGCATAAAGGGAGAAAGAAGGATACCGCAGATGCGCACGGCATCGAGCAGGTGATACATGACGGTGGCTAGGCGTGCACGCTTGGCTTCGTCCTTGGCAAGGTTCCAAGGTGCAGTCTCGTCAATGTATTTGTTTGCCCGTGAAATCACGGAAAAGACATCGGCAAGAGCCGTCTGGAACGCAAACTTTTCCATGGAAGCTTCAAACTTATCCCGCAAGGCGGCAACCATAGAAAGAAGTTCCTGATCTATTTCCTCGGCTTCGCGCTCGGCGGGCAGCTGGCCGTCAAAGTATTTTTCCACCATGGCAGTGGTGCGGGACACAAGGTTTCCAAGGTCATTGGCAAGGTCTACATTAATGCGGCTAATCAAGAGGTCGTTCGCAAAGTTGCCATCCGAACCAAAGGGGAAATCACGCAGAAGGAAATAACGCAGGGCATCGGCTCCGTAGCGAGCCGCCAAAATCACAGGGTCAACCACGTTGCCCTTCGACTTCGACATCTTGCCGCCGTCGAGCAGCAGCCAACCATGACCATACACCTTCTTCGGCAATGGCATCTCCATGCTCATGAGCATAGCAGGCCAAATGATGGAGTGGAAACGGACAATTTCCTTACCAACAAAATGGACATCGGCAGGCCAGAAGCGATCCATGTCCTGATAGCGATCATTCATATATCCCAGAGCGGTGGTGTAGTTAAAGAGCGCATCGACCCAAACATAAACCACATGACCGGGGTCAAAGTCCACCGGAATACCCCAAGTAAACGAGGTGCGGGAAACGCATAAATCCTCAAGGCCGGGTTTAATAAAGTTATTGACCATTTCATTGACACGGGATCTGGGTTCCAAAAAGTCCGTATTTTCCAGAAGATCCTGCACCTGGGAGGCGTATTTGCTCAGACGGAAGAAATAGGCTTCTTCCTGGGCTGGTTTAACCTCGCGGCCGCAATCGGGACACTTACCGTCCACAAGCTGGCTTTCCGTCCAAAAACTTTCACAGGGTGTGCAGTATAATCCCTCGTAAGAGCCTTTATAGATATCGCCTTTTTCATACATTTTTCGGAAAATCTTCTGGATGGATTCTACATGATACGCATCCGTGGTACGAATGAAGCGATCATGAGAGATGTTCATCAGCTTCCAGAGATCCAAAATACCGCCATCTCCGGTCACGATGCGATCCACAAACTCCTGAGGGGTAATCCCAGCATCGCGGGCCTTTTCCTCAATTTTCTGTCCATGCTCGTCAGTACCAGTCAAAAACATGACATCATAGCCGCAAAGCCGCTTATAGCGAGCCATCGCGTCGGTGGCTACGGTACAGTAGGTGTGGCCAATGTGGAGTTTGTCGGAAGGATAATAGATCGGTGTGGTGATATAAAATGTTTTCTTCTGCTGTTGTTCCATCAGGGTGTTTCCTCCTTCAAGGGATGATCTGAGTCGGTGTCAGGGGAACCGGTCAACTCGGCACCATGATTCCGGCAAAGTATAAAAATGGTAGGGATAAAGTAGAGTATTTGCGCCGCAAAGAGGCATTTATCCGACAAAGCTGCATTGCCCGCCAGCGCGATGAGGGAAAAGTATACTGCCAGCATGCCAGAAATAAAAACGGAGGTTGGTCTTGGTTTGTGAAAGGAGTAGGATGCAATATAATAATGTGCAAGCATACTGGCGATAATAGCAAGCAGAGCAAAAACATAGTCGAGCACAAAGGGATCTCTTGCCCAATGTTGGTAGGATACCATGAGCCAAATACAGATGCTGTAAGCAGGCATGAGTAGGAGAAGACTGCCCTTTAAATCCTTGCCCTGATAATGACTTTTCCCGATGAGGATGAGAGAAACAGCAGCGCATATCGTGAGGAGCGAAAAGAAAAGCTGCAAAAAGTTGGTCTGTGGCTGCGCCAAACTCTCTCGATAATGGAGTCCGGCTGCGGCTGCAGTGATGAGCGCTGCGGCCCAGACCATGAGAAGGTAAAAAAAAGAGTGAGCGCGGAAGGTATCTGCGTATGGCAGTGTGGAAACAGCCTGTTTTCGAATAGAAAGGGAAATGAGCAGCAAAAGAAGAGCAACAACAACGGTGAGTAGAGCAATCACCAGGGTGGCGGTGGTGCCTGCAATGGGCAATCCAGTGCTTAATTCAAAAGAGGTGGTAAGCTGCCAGCGACGCAAGAAGATTCCAGCGATGCCACCTAGAATGGAAACGACCAGCAATAGGTATTTTCTCCCCATGATGTTACTCCTTCCAGATCATAAGAGCGCCCATAAAGGGCGGAAAGAATCATTTGATTCCAAATAAATAGTATACCACAAGATTATAAAAAGCACAGTACTTTTTCTATTTTTTATGAAATTATGGTTGTGTAATGGCGATGCGATTCGAGCAAAAATAAGTGAGCAGGTCTCCCCTTGCGTAAGACAAAGGGCAAAATGAGAGTGGAGATATTGCATTGAATAGGTTCTTGTGATATATTTTATAGGAAATAAAAGAAAAGGATGGAAACATGGAAATTAATGGCATTGAGGTGGCTCCTAATCTTGAATATAGCCAAATGAGCCTTTCTTCCGGCATTATGTGTGCACTGCAGAAAAAGGGCTTTACACAGGCAACACCGGTACAGGCAGGAGCGATTCCTTACTTTATGGAGTGGAGGGATGTCATTGCCAAAGCACCCACCGGCACTGGCAAAACCTATTCTTTTGGGATTCCGATGGTAGAACACGCAGACGCCGATTCTGATGAGATTCAAGGGCTGATTTTAGCACCCACCCGGGAGCTTGCCATGCAGATCCAGCAGGAAGTTCGCGATCTTTGCACGTTTCTTCCGGGCATTCGGACCATTTGTCTCTATGGTGGGCAACCCATCGACCGTCAGATTCTGCAGTTAAAGAAGCACCCCCAAATTGTCGTGGCAACCCCTGGTCGTCTGATGGATCATATGAAGCGACGCACCGTCCGTTTAAACAACGTGCAGACTGTGGTGTTGGACGAGGCAGATCGCATGCTAGATATGGGCTTCATCCGAGATGTGAAAAAGATTTTAGATTCCATTCCGCATCGTAAGAATTTAGGCTTGTTTTCTGCAACCACCTCACGCGAGGTCATGGACATTTCCTGGATGTATCAACGGGAACCGGTGGAAATTGAGGTTAAGCCCGTAAAGGAAAATCGTCCAGATATCAGTCAATTCCGCATCAAAGCGGATCAGAATGGTAAGGTGGATGCATTCCTTCAAATCTTGGAAAAAGAGCAAACGGATCGAGTGATTGCATTTTGCAACACAAAGAATACAACGGATCGCCTTTGTGGATTATTAAAGCAGAAGGGGATTTCCGCCGAGGCCATCCACGGTGATTTAAATCAAAAAGTGCGGGAGCGAGTCCTTTCTTCTTTTCGGGACGGGAAGCTTCGCGTTTTGGTGGCAACCGATGTGGCAGCGAGAGGATTGGACATTGACGATGTGGATACAGTTGTCAATTATGATATTCCGGAAGAAGCGGAATACTATATCCATCGGATCGGGCGGACAGGACGCGCCAAACGTCAGGGCGTTGCTTATAGTCTCATTTCCTCTGTAAGTGAGGAAATCCGCATGGATGAGATTATCCGCCTGACGGGAGCGCAGATTACCCCCAATTTGGAGCAGAAATTGTAAGGCGTTGTCGAAGTATTTCCGATGCATCCCATTTGGGATGCAGTTTTCATATCCTGTTAGGAAGAGGTTTTTTATGTTAGACTTCAAACCCACAAAAGTTTCTGATCGTCAGTGGGTATTACCTTTGTTACAGGCAGAAGCAATTCCACTTTGTAGTTATAGCTTTGCCGCACTCTTTTGCTGGCAGAATGTGTATGAGCAGAAGATTTGCCGCTTTGAAAATAGGCTTTTGGTTCATGCAAACACCTCGGTTGGAAGTGCCTATCTCTGGCCCGTAGGATCGGGAGACCCAATCCCTGCGCTACGTGCCCTAGAAGAGGACGCTGCCTTGCGGGGAGAGCCGCTCCGCTTAGTTGCTTTGATGGAGCAGCATCGGATTATTTTGGAGCAGCTTTTCGCTGGGCGTATAGAGATCGTTACAAGCCGCGACACTTACGATTATCAATATGAGATTAATCGCTTGGCGGATTTGCCGGGGAAAAAGCTGCATGCCAAGCGGAACCATATCCGCAGGTTTCAGGATAACTGCCCGGATGGGATGTTTGCGCCCCTTACGCCCGAGGATATTCCCGATTGCTTGGCTTTGGACCAGCGTTGGTATGAAGAACATCAAAATCGCTCTTCGGAGGGGCTAGATGAGGCGGATGAGTCTTCCCTCCTTCAAGAAAGAGCGGCATTGGTTCGCGCCTTAGAAAACTTTAATGAACTGGGATTGGATGGGGGATTAATCCGTTGTAACGGAACGGTTTTGGCCTTTACTTTGGGATCTCTCTTAACACCCACTGTGTTTGATGTACACTTTGAGCGGGCCTTGGCAGATTTTCAGGGTGCATTTCCTGTGGTCAATCAAGAGTTTTCCCGCTTTATTAGGGATCACTATCCCCAGGTGGAGTATATTGACCGGGAAGAGGATTTGGGCCAGCCTGGTTTGCGAAAGGCAAAGCTCTCTTACGGTCCGGATCGTTTAGTTGAAAATTTCTGTGCGGTGATTCAAACCACCGCAGACTAATGTTTGAGGAAGGAGGAGTAATTATGATTAGCATTCGACCATCAAGACCAGAGGAAATCCCCATGCAAAAAGAACTGTGGAAGCGCTGCTTTGGCGACTCAGACTCTTATGTGGATATGTTTTATCAGAAATACTGCACACCGGATCAGGTTTTGATCGTGGAGGAGGATGGAGAACTCAACTCCATGGCGACCATGCTAGAAACCACAATGCACTTTCCAGACGGGACTTCCTACCCTGTGGGTTATGTGTATGCCCTTGCAACCAACCCCTACATTCAGGGAAAGGGGCATGCCCGTCAACTGCTTGCCTTTGCGGATCAGTACCTTCAGAAAAAAGGAATGAAATGCCTGACCTTGGTTCCGGCTTCCCCCAGCCTGCATCGATATTTTGAGAACTTAGGTCTGGCTGAGTGCTTTGCAACCAGAAAAGTGGAAAAAATGTCTGCAGAGCTCACTGGTCTTACTCCACTGGGGCCTGACTGTAAATTGGTTCCCATCCTGCCCCGAGAATATAACGAGATCCGGGAGGAGAAGCTCGCGGGAACTATGCATATCGCCTATGACGACAAACTCATTCATTTCCAGCAGTTTGGCTCGCATTTGACAGCCGGAGACTTATACCGCTTGGAAGTGGAGGGGGAAGTGGGCTGTGTAGCCATTGAATATGTGCAGAGAAGTCGTATGCTTATGAAGGAGCTTCTCATTTCTCCCGCAAAGATGGAGAAGGCAGTTCAGATGATATCGGAAGAGCTGCCAGCCGCACGCTACCACATTCGGACACCTGTTTTTTGGGACGGCATGCAAGGCAGCTATATCCAGGCATTTGGCATGATCAAGTGGTATGACCGGGATTTGCAGCAGAAGTGGTTTAACCATCAGG
>JAQSXW010000013.1 GCA_029256465.1 Evtepia sp. | reverse complement strand
CGGAGTGGAGCCCTTTTTGGAACGTTTTTTGGAGATAACCACACCTCCACTCCCTCGAAATTCTGACGAAGGCCTGATTGACTCGATGGATGATGAGTTTTCTGCCTTCATCTTCAAAATTCAGGCAAACATGAATAAGGCACATCGGGATAGAATAGCGTTCATGAGAGTCTGCTCGGGACGGTTTGACAAAGATAAGGAAGTCTATCACGTTCAAGCAAATAAGAAACTGCGTCTTTCCCAACCGCAGCAGCTCATGGCTGCTGAACGTGAAATCATCGAGGAAGCCTACGCTGGTGATATCATCGGGGTATTTGATCCAGGGATCTTCTCGATTGGAGACACTCTGTGTATGCCAGGCAAAAAGTTCCGCTTCGATCCTATTCCTACCTTTGCTCCAGAACACTTTGCAAGGGTGCGTCCCTTGGATACCATGAAGCGAAAGCAGTTTCTCAAAGGCGCGGAACAGATCGCCCAAGAGGGCGCTATCCAAATATTCAAGATGCCGCATAGCGGTATGGAGGAAGTCATCGTGGGCGTAGTGGGAACACTTCAGTTCGATGTACTGGAATTCCGACTCCGAAGCGAATACAACGTGGAAATCCACCGTGAAAATCTTCCCTATCAGTATCTGCGCTGGATCGAAAGTCCCGCTGATGTTACAGAAGATGATCTGATTTTAAGCAATGACACCAAACTCGTAGAGGATTATCGCGGTGGAAAACTGCTCCTTTTCTCCACTGCTTGGTCGATAAACTGGGTATCAGAGCGAAATAAAAATTTGATTTTAGCTGAATTCGGAAAAGTAAAAGAAGGCTGACCCTGCTTGCCAATCGTTGGGAAACCAGATATAATGAATCATTATTTTGAATTGCGTTCCAGAGAAAGGAATGAACTTAAGATGAAGCGAACCGAAATCTCCCGCATTTTTGCAGACCAAGAACTCTTTGGTGGAAAAACCGTCACCGTCTGTGGCTGGGTGCGCACCATACGTGATATGAAAACCTTTGGCTTTATTGAACTGAACGATGGCAGCTGCTTTAAAAGCCTGCAAGTCGTATTCGAAGATGGCGCAATCGCAAATTTCAAGGAAATCTCCAAACAGAATGTCGGGGCCGCTTTAGTGGCTGAAGGTGAAATCGTCTTAACTCCTGGAGCCAAACAAACTTTGGAGCTGAAGGCCACCTCAATTCGCGTGGAAGGTGCTTCTGCATCTGACTATCCACTCCAGAAAAAGCGTCATGGGATAGAGTTTTTGCGTTCCATCGCCCATCTACGCCCGCGAACCAACCTGTTTTCAGCTGCTTTCCGAGTTCGATCCATCGCGGCTCATGCAGTTCATACCTTTTTTCAAGACCAAGGCTTTATCTATGTCCACACTCCCATCATCACCGCCTCTGACTGTGAAGGTGCCGGTGAAATGTTCCGTGTGACAACCTTAGACCTTGAGAATCTACCCCGTACAGAAGCTGGTGACGTAGATTTCAGCAAGGATTTCTTCGGAAAATCTGCTAGCCTGACCGTATCCGGGCAGCTGAACGCAGAAAACTTTGCCATGGCTTTCGGGAATGTCTATACGTTTGGCCCTACCTTCCGTGCAGAGAACTCAAACACGCAGCGTCATGCAGCAGAATTTTGGATGATTGAGCCTGAGATGGCATTCTCTGATCTGAAGGACGATATGGAAGTGGCGGAGGCGATGATTAAGTTTGTCATTCATACCGTGCTACAGCGCTGCCCCGATGAGATGGCTTTCTTCAACTCCTTTGTGGACAAGGGTCTTGTTGAGCGGCTGGAAGGTGTGGTGAATTCTGACTTTGGCCATGTCACCTATACCGAAGCCGTTGAGATTCTTCAACAGGCAAACGCAACCTTTGAGTACCCGGTTTCATGGGGCTGCGATTTACAGACTGAACATGAACGTTACCTAACAGAGCAACATTTCAAGCGGCCTGTTTTCGTTACCGACTATCCCAAGGAGATTAAAGCCTTCTACATGCGTCAGAACGAGGATGGAAAAACAGTTGCTGCTTGTGACTGCCTCGTGCCAGGCATCGGTGAAATCTTAGGCGGTTCTCAGCGTGAAGAACGCCTAGATTTACTGGAAGCCCGTATGCAGGAATTGGAATTGGATCCCAAGGACTATTGGTGGTATCTGGATCTGCGCCGCTATGGTGGCTGTACCCATTCTGGCTTTGGCCTTGGCTTCGAGCGCATGGTCATGTATCTCACCGGTATCGCCAATATCCGTGATGTACTGCCTCATCCCAGAACAGTGGGAACAGCAGAGTTTTAATTTATAAAAGCTGTGTGACCTGCGTCACACAGCTTTTTCTATTCTTAGTTCTCGCCTTTTACCATTATGGTTTTCCGTAGAAGGTCAATCGGAATGATCAGAACTGCCAAGACGAGGACAAAGAGCCATTCCTTGCTGTCCAAACCATGGCAGCGAAAGATTGCTCCACCCATCTGGGTGAGCAGTACCTGTATGACTACAATCATCCCCATTATCTTCAAGAATCCTTGATTTTTATGTAAATGATCCAGTAGATTTCTCCCCTCGCTTCTGGCGTTGAACGCATTAAAGATCGCAGTGAAGATAAAGAAGGTAAAGAATCCGGTCATATGATACACATCATCAGTAGCACCTCGGAAGATCTGCACCGCATAGGGGGACAAGAGGAGGCAAAGGCTCACCGCTAAGGTCCAAAGAGCTCCTGTCAAGATGGCACTCTTCATGTTGGTACTCAAAATTGACTCATCTCGACGGCGAGGCTTCTCCTTCATATAGCGATCCAAGGTTGGCTCGCCGCCAAAGGCCATCGCAGCCAAGGTATCCATCACTAGATTGACCCACAAAATTTGTGTGATAGTCAAAGGACTTTCCATTCCCAGGAGGGGTGCTATCAAGGATATGAGCACGGCAGATACGTTAATCGTCAACTGGAAGACAATAAACTTACGGATGCTATTAAAAATAGTTCTTCCATAGAGAATGGCCTTTGCGACTGATTGGAAGTTGTCGTTCAGGATGACGATATCTCCCGCTTCTTTCGCGACTTCTGTCCCGCTTCCCATGGCAAAACCTACATCTGCCCGCTTCAAGGCAGGGGCATCGTTGACGCCATCGCCGGTCATACCTACCACCAAGTTTTGTTCCTGTGCCAAGCGTACCAATCGACTCTTATCACTTGGTAAGGCACGGGCGATCACACGAATTTCTGGCAGTTTCTCCTTTAAGGCCTCATCGGACAATTGGGAGAGCTCGTCTGAGGTGTAAATCAAATCCGTCTCCTTGTATAGAATTCCTGCTTCCTTGGCAATCGCAGTGGCTGTATCCTTGCGGTCTCCCGTAATCATGACCACTTGAATACCTGCCTGTTGTACTTGTGCAATTGCCTCGACTGCCTCTGGCCGCACCTCATCCCGAATTCCCACGATTCCAACCAAGGTCCAACCGCCTTCAGTCAGACTATCTTCGCCTCGTTCCTCGTCTGAAGTGGCGAGCACCAATACGCGGATTGCTCGATGCGCTAAGTCATCGATTTGTGCTTCCAACTTTTCGAGCTGCCCCTGACTAAGTGGTTTTGTCTCACCTTCACCGGTATAGAAGCTACTACAGTAGGAGAGTAGCTTCTCAGGCGCACCTTTGACTAGAGTCATCGCATGCTTTCCTGTCGATATGGTAACAAGAGAGTATTTATTTGCACTGCTAAATGGCACACGAGTGAGCACCGTGGCTGCCTCTTCTGTGACAGGCCCCACAAATTCCAGCATTGCTCGTTCTGTAGCGTTTCCACCAATCAAGCTTTGCGTTCCATCTGGCTGCTTACTCCGTACAGCACTGTTATTATAAACTACACTCAAGGTGAGTAAACGTGATAGTTTCAGTGCTATTTGTTCCATAGAAGCGTAGCTCTGTCCGGCTCCGTCCAGAAAGGCAACTGTCTCCAATTGACCCTTCGTGATGGTCCCTGTTTTATCACTTAGTAACAGATTTATGCTCCCGGCAGTCTCGATACCCGTCACCTTACGCACCAAGACCTGATCTCTAAGCATTTTTCCCATGTTCTGTGCTGAAACGATGGCGATCATCAGCGGCAATCCCTCCGGTACTGCCATAACGATGATAATTACTGCTAGCATCACCGCCTCTAGAAGGTCTGCCATCAAGGTGATTCCGTTACTACAGTAAGCCGAAATTACTGTAAGATCAAAACCGTTCTGTACAACAACCTGCTGGAAGAGGAAAGCCAAAGCAATGATGATTCCTCCTAGATATCCAAAGCGGCTAATTGTTTTCGCCAAGTCTTTGAGCTTAACCTTCAGCGGAGAATCTCGCTCCTCCAACTGTAATTCTCCGGCTAGCTTTCCATAGATGGAGGTATCCCCCACTGTGGTCACCTGCATCACACCGTTTCCGCCACAGACCACGGATCCACGAAACACTTGGAAAGGATCCAGAAAGTCTAACGAATCTTTCAGCTCTTGGTCTCCATCGGGAAGTGCAATCTTTTCCGCTTCTTCTGCCTCTCCATTCAAGGCGGACTGGTCGACCTGAATGACCCCATGTCTCATGATGCCGTCAGCGGGTATCTTATCGCCTAATTGTAATAGAACCCAGTCGTCCACGACGATTTCGTCAATCGGCAGCTCCACCAGAGTATTGTTTCGATAAACCTTACAAAGTATCTTCGAGGCTTCTTCCTGTAATTTTTGAAAGGCATGCTCGTTACGATGCTCGGAGACTGTAGACACAAAAACCGCAAGCAAAACGGCCACAGCAATCCCCAACGCCTCATACCACGCGGTTTCCCCTAGAAGGGCAAACAAGAAGTTGATACCCAAGGCCACACATAGGATACGGATCATGGGATCCTTGAAATTTCCGAGAAGTCTTTTTAAAAATCCTTCCCGTTTCTGTTCTGTCATCCGATTACTACCGTACTGCTTTCTAGACTTCTCTACTTGATCATCCGTCAAACCATGCATTGTCATTCCATCTTACTCCTATCTCTTTCTCACGAGGGCAAAAAAAACACCCCTGCGGCTCATTTGCTGCAGAGGCATAAAAAAACAAAAAAAGACTCCTCTGCCAGCGGCAGATAAGTCTTGTCATTTCAGATAAAACCAAGAACACAAGGTTCCAGTGATGTTGGCTTCACCACGCCGAAGCGCCGACTACTCCCTTATCGTTTTTCTTTTATACCATATATTTTCTGCTTTGTCAATCGAATTCTCTCCCCAACTAGGCCAAATATACGAAAATCGAACAATTTAACATAAATTTAACATTCCCAAGATTTTAGATTTAACGTTGGAATTCTATCTTAAGATTCGGTAAAAAATATATGACTAATCCGGAGGTATCAATATGAAAAAAGCCCTCATCTTTGTGATGATGGTTTCTCTCCTGCTTCTTACTGTAGCAGGTTGCAAATCTGGAAACTCGTCAGAGGGGAAAAACAACCAAATTACTGTGGTCTCTCGTGAAGATGGCTCCGGCACACGCGGCGCTTTTATCCAGCTGTTTGAACTGGAAGAGAAAGATGATAACGGCAATAAAATAGACACCACCTATGAACGTGCTGAGATCACAAACAATACCTCAGTGATTTTGACATCCGTTGCGGGAGACAAATCCGCAATCGGCTACATTTCTTTGGGATCACTGAATGATAGCGTGAAGGCTCTCAGCATTGATGGTGTCGCTCCCAGTGTAGAAAGCATTAAGGATGGCAGCTATACCAGTTCACGCCCCTTTAATATTGCAACCAAAGGCGAACTGAGTCCAACCTCGCAGGACTTTATCTCCTTTATTGTGAGCACCCAAGGCCAGAAAGTCGTCGAAAGCAAAGGGTATATCCCCATGGACATTACGGCATCCTATCACGGAACCAAAGCGGCGGGCAAAGTGGTGGTGGCAGGATCTTCCTCGGTCTCTCCCGTCATGGAAGCATTGAAGGAAAGCTATGAGGCAATCAATCCTGCTGCCAAAATCGAGATCCAGCAAAGTGATTCAACGACTGGCATGAACTCGGCCATCGAAGGAATTTGCGACATTGGCATGGCCTCCCGCTCACTCAAAGACAGCGAATTGGAGAAAGGGCTTGTCTCCACCGTCATTGCGCTGGATGGCATTGTGGTCGTTGTCAACAACGAAAATCCGCTGAATAATCTCAGCAAAGAACAGGTCAAGCAAGTTTTTACCCGCAGCGTGAAAGACTGGTCAGAGCTTTCCTAACATGCATCATCTTTGCATAAATCTGTTGGAGTGAGCCGGGACCATACTCCGGTTTTTTGTAAGGGAGTTATTATGAATCACATCAAAGAATCTATTATGAAATATCTTTTTCTACTTTGTGCCTGCGTATCCATTCTCTGTGTACTGCTAATTTGCTTGTTCCTGTTTGCGAACGGATTACCAGCGATCGGTGAAATTGGTCCGCTTAAGTTTTTGCTCGGGACAAAGTGGAAACCAGGCAACAACATCTTTGGCATCGCGCCGATGATTTTGGGTAGTCTCTATGTCACAGCTGGGGCTATTCTCATTGGAGTTCCGTTGGGGGTCCTCACAGCAGTATTTATTGCGCGCTTCAGCTCCAAGCGGATGAATCGGGTGCTCCGTCCTGCCGTATCCCTCATGGCGGGTATACCCTCCATTATTTATGGTTTTTTCGGCTTGGTCGTCCTGGTACCGCTAATACGAATCCTGACAGGTGGAGGCAAGAGCATTTTAACTACTTCTATTTTGTTGGGTATTATGATTTTACCAACCATCATCACTGTTTCTGAATCCGCGATACGTGCTGTGCCGAACAGCTACTATGAAGGTTCGCTGGCGCTTGGCGCAAGCCATGAAAGAAGTGTCTTCTTTGCCGTCTTACCTGCAGCCAAATCCGGTATTTTTGCAGCAACTGTTCTGGGAATTGGACGAGCAATCGGAGAAACCATGGCGGTCATTATGGTGGCTGGTAACCAAGCGGTGATCCCCGAAAGCATAACGAGTGGGGTGCGTACCCTGACGGCCAATATTGTCCTGGAAATGGGTTATGCTGCAGACCTCCACCGAGAGGCACTGATTGCCACGGCTGTGGTGCTGTTCGTGTTCATTCTGCTGATCAATGTAATCTTATCCCTTTTGAAACGGGGGAAACTGGCATGAAGAAAAGAAAAGACACACTTTCTACCCTATTGAATTTCTTGGTTAAGGCCTCCGCCGCATTGACAATCTTGGTAATTCTGTGCCTTGTTGGGTATATCCTGATCAAAGGTGTCCCCCACTTAAAGCCATCTCTCTTCGCTTGGAACTATACAAGCGAGAACGTGTCGTGTGTGCCAGCCTTCATCAATACCATGATCATGACGATCCTTTCCCTTTTGATCGCGGGCCCAATTGGCATTTTCTCCGCAGTTTATCTGTGCGAATATGCACGGCGCGGCAACCGTTTGGTCAAGTACATCAGAATGGCAGCTGAGGTTCTGGCCGGAATCCCCTCTATTGTCTATGGTCTTTTCGGGTTTATCTTTTTTGTTGTTGCGCTACAATGGGGGGTTTCACTGATCTCCGGCACTTGCACCTTAACCATAATGATTCTGCCACTCATCATGCGTACCACGGAAGAAGCACTCCTTTCTGTTCCAGATGCTTACCGAGAAGGTAGCTTTGGACTGGGTGCCGGGCGCTTGCGCACCGTGATATCTATTGTACTTCCTGCGGCAATTCCAGGCATTCTTGCCGGTATCATCCTCGCTGTGGGACGAATCGTTGGCGAAACGGCTGCACTGATCTTTACTGCCGGTACGCTCGCGAAGATTCCAGGTGGTTTACTGGACTCAACCCGCACCTTATCGGTGCACATGTACAACCTATCCAGCGAAGGACTTCATGTTAATCAGGCCTATGCAACTGCAGTCGTGCTACTTGTTTTGGTGCTCATCATCAATGCCTGCTCCGGGTGGCTGGCGAAACGGATGTCAGGAGGAAATCATGGACAAAATTAACGTTCAAAATTTAGACCTTTACTATGATAGTTTTCAGGCTCTGAAAAACATCAACATGTCAATTCATCAAAATGATGTCACTGCTTTTATCGGACCGTCTGGGTGTGGAAAATCTACCTTTCTGAAAACCTTAAACCGTATGAACGATCTCGTCGAGGGTTGTAAGATCAAAGGTACTATCACACTGGATGGCCAAGATATTTATGGTGACATGGATATCAATTTGCTTAGAAAACGTGTGGGAATGGTATTTCAAAAGCCAAACCCCTTCCCTATGAGTATTTACGACAACATTGCCTATGGCCCTCGCACGCATGGAATCCGTTCCAAAGTTAAACTGGACGAAATTGTGGAAGCCTCTTTGCGGTCAGCAGCCATTTGGGAGGAAACAAAAGATCGCCTGAAAAAAAGTGCCCTCGGTCTTTCAGGTGGACAACAGCAGCGTATTTGCATCGCTCGTGCACTCGCTGTAGAACCCGAGATTCTCTTGATGGATGAACCAACATCAGCTCTCGATCCGATTTCTACATTAAAAATTGAGGATCTTGTCAGTGAGCTGAAGATGAAGTATACTATTGTTATTGTAACTCATAACATGCAACAAGCCGCCCGGATCTCCGACAAGACCGCCTATTTCCTTTTAGGAGAATTGGTCGAGTTTGATGCAACTGATCGGATTTTCTCCATGCCCAAAGATAAGCGAACCGAGGATTATATTACGGGGAGGTTTGGTTAAATGCGACCTAGATTTGACAAGCAACTAGAAACATTGCACACGAGCCTGATCCACATGGGTGCCTTGTGCGAGGACATCATTGCAAATGCAGCCAAAGCTTTGCTCGATGGCAATGAAAACTATTTAGAAAAGACGGCCGCAATTGAGGATGAGATCAATTTTCTGGAACATGATATTGAACAAATGTGCTTTCGACTCATATTGCATGAACAGCCGGTAGCAGGTGACCTTCGTCGCATCAACGCTGCACAAAAAATGATTACTGATATGGAGCGTATTGGAGATCAAGGTCTAGACATTGCTGAACTGTCTGTCTTTATGAAGGGAAGCCCAGTCAAAAGTGATATCCATATTGGCGATATGGCGCGTGCCACCATCAAAATGGTGACTGAAAGCATAGACTCCTTTGTTAACAACAATCTAGAGCTGGCCAAAGCGGTGATTGACTATGATGATGTAGTCGACGATTTATTTACACAGGTCAAACAGGAACTAGTCCAACAGCTACTCAATGATAGCCGTCTTGCTGGTGAATGTCTGGATCTCTTGATGATTGCCAAATACTTTGAGCGCATCGGTGATCATGCGACGAACATTGCAGAATGGGTACTTTACACCTTAACCGGGAGCAGGGAAATCACTGGTCCAGAGGGCATGGTATGATCTACCTTCTGGAGGATGAACCAAGCATCCGGAAACTTGTGGTGTACACTCTAAATAATTCCGGACTACAGACGGAAGGTTTTGCAACCGCCGGGGAGTTTTGGCAGTCCATGCGTATGCATGTGCCACAGCTCGTATTGCTTGACATCATGCTTCCAGACGAGGATGGCTTGGATGTTCTAAAAAAGCTGCGTTCCTCTCCGGCAACGGCAAAATTGCCTGTGATCATGCTGACGGCAAAAGGCACTGAATATGATAAGGTGCTGGGATTAGATTTAGGCGCCGATGACTATCTACCAAAGCCCTTTGGTATGATGGAATTGGTTGCACGTGTCAAGAGCCTACTCCGGCGTTCTGAACCGGAGCAAAAACAGCCAGATGAATATCGCCTTGGTGGGCTTTTTGTCAGCATACCACGGCATCTTGTCACCGTATTTGATTCACCGGTTACGCTGACCCCTAAGGAATTTGATGTACTTGTATTCTTGCTTCGAAACCCGGGAATCGTACTTACTCGCGACCAGATTATGTCTGGTGTATGGGGCTATGATTTTGACGGAGAAAGCCGAACGGTAGATGTCCATATCCGCACCTTGAGGGCCAAATTTGGAGAATGTGCCGATCTTGTGGAAACGGTACGTGGGGTCGGATATCGAATTGGAGGAGGCGTATGAAGCGCAAAATATTTCTCTTTTCGATGCTGCTTGCATTGATTTCCGTTATTCTCACTTCTATTGTGATTACCATTACTACCTATAATCACTTTTTTCATACCATTAAGCAGGAAATCGCACTCGAGGCAACCTACCTTCGACCTGGCATCGAGCATTTCGGGACAGACTATCTATCACAAATTGAGGTGCATCAGGGACACAGGCTAACGATCATCGCTCCGGATGGCACGGTGTTTTATGACAGTTCGACTGATCCTGCTCAAATGGATAATCATCGGAACCGACCTGAAGTACAGGCTGCTCTCTCCTCTGGCGTTGGAGAAAGCACCCGTTATTCTGATACGTTGCGCGAGCAAACCTACTATTATGCCATTCTCCTAGGCGATGGCTCCGTGTTACGGTTGGCCAGTGCGACGGAAAGTGTCATTGCAACTTATGATCAGCTCTTTTGGTTGGTAGTCTTGATTGCAATCATTGCCTTCCTACTCGCCGCTGCCATTGCCTCCTTGGCCACACGCAAAATTGTACGTCCCATCAATAACATTGATCTGGACAATCCAGAACATAGTGTGGTGTATGACGAAATCGTCCCTTTGCTAACGAGAATAAAGAACCAACGCAATCAAATCAAACTGCAAATAGAGGAACTAAACAGGCAGCGAGCAGAATTCAGTACTGTCACTGAGAATATGAATGAGGGTTTATTAGTTTTAGACGGTGATGGAACCGTCTTGTCCTACAACAAAAGTGCAATGAAACTGCTTAATACCCACGCAATGCATCCGGTCGGTGTCAATATTCTCTCACTAAACCGAAGCAACCAATTCCGCGAGGCGATCCAATCCGCATCACAAGGATTGTCCTTGGAGCGAATTATTGAAATTGCCGGGCGGCAATGCCAACTATATGTCAGTCCGGTCACAAGTGCGAATACCTTGCAGGGAATCATTGTCATTCTGATGGATGTCACGGAAAAGCAGGAACGTGAAAAGCTTCGTCGGGAATTTACCGCCAATGTATCGCATGAACTAAAAACCCCCCTTACTGCAATTTCCGGTTATGCAGAAATCATGATGAATGGGGTGGCAAAGCCCGAGGATATCCCCGAGTTTTCACAAAGCATCTATCAGGAAGCTAAACGGCTCATTGCTTTGGTTCAAGATCTCATGTTCCTTTCCAAGCTTGAGGAAAGCACGCCCCCTCCAAAAGAGCTGGTCAATCTGCTTACCCTGTCTAGGGAAGTCGTCTCTAGGCTAAAAGCGAAAGCTACTGAGTTTGGTATTACTGTCTCCGTTTCTGGTGAATCAGCAGAAATCTTGGGAATCCCATCCGTTTTGGAAGAAATGCTTTATAACCTGCTTGACAATGCAATTAAATATAACCGAAATGGTGGGAGCGCTACCATTACCATACAAAACGAGGGAGATATCATTCTGAAGGTATCCGATACTGGAATCGGAGTTCCGAAATCAGAGCAATCCCGAGTGTTTG
>JAQSXW010000012.1 GCA_029256465.1 Evtepia sp. | reverse complement strand
CTCTGTATGATAACACTGTGAGCGCTCACAGCTTGCTCACACTTATCCAAAAAACCTGCTTTGGGAGCGATTTTCTGAAAAGCCTTTTGGCAAGGGCATTTGTGCCCGTAAACCCGCATGAAATCAAGCTTTTCGCCGTTTTTATACGCTCACAAAAGCCACCCGAGGACACGGAAAGACAATGGTTTCCAACGACTCGAAATCAGTTTGCCGGTAACCCCGGCACGTGGGTTCGAATCCCACCGTCTCCGCCAAAAACCCGCTGAATTCAATGAATTCAGCGGGTTTTCTATTTTCTTTAGTTACATTCTAATTCATTGAAAAAACAATTAAAATTGAAACTGGAAATCAGTTCCCTCATTAACTTTACTACTGACTGAAACCGAGATATGGTGCCGGTCAGCGATCTGTTTTGCGATGGCGAGGCCTAGACCAGAGCCGTTCTTATTCTCTTCCGAATTTACCTTATAAAACCGATCGAAAATATACGGCAAATCCTCATCATGAATTCCTATGCCGTGGTCACGGATTGAAACCGTCTTGTCTTTAAGTGAAATGGCAACAGCTTCTCCCTGCGGAGAAAACTTAACAGCATTATCCAAAATGATCAGAAACATCTGGCGCAGACGGCCATAATCACCGTAGACCATCAGCATCTGCTTATATTGTTCAAGGCGTATCTCAATATTCTTTTTCAGAGCCATTTGCCCCGCGCTGCGGATAGCATCGCTCAATACATCGCAAAGGTTAATGTCCTGCATTTCGATTTGGAAATCCGTGTTTTGCAGACGGGACAAATCCAGCAGGTCGTTCACCAACCGTTGAAGAAATAGACTTTCTCCCAGCATCTGGTGGTGATAATCTTTTACCTGCGTGGGGTCAGTCACAACCTCATCGCACAGTGCTTCCAGAGAACCCCGAAGGACGGTAATCGGTGTTTTGAGTTCATGAGAGACATTGGCCACAAAATCCCGACGGAGTTTATCCAGTTTTTCGCTTTCCCCCCTTGCTTGCTCGAGCCGTTCACTCAAAACATCAATTGCAGAGGCTAGCTCGCCGATTTCATCATTTTGCCGCACGTCGGTTTTTGCGGTATAATCACCTCCGGCAAGCAAAGCCGCGGTATTCCTCATTTTCTTTAGAGGCTTTGTGAAGGCACGTGCAAGTGCGACAGACAAAAGTATGGATAATAGCAATGCTGCCACTATGCTGACAGCAAGTATGCTGACCCCTTGCACAGTCGCTTCGTTCATACCTTCTACCGGGGAATGCAAAAGAAGCGCGCCTATGACTTTTCCTCCCGATTCAATAGGAGTGCCAACCGTTAAGGTGGGTGCTTTCAAGAGATTGCTGAAGCCTTCGCTGAAGGTTGTGTTACCCTTAAAAACTTCCGTCACAACCGATTCCGCGTTCTGCGGCAAATCCGCGTAACTAAATTTGTTGCCAGCCATTCCACTTGTAATGAGATTGAGATGTTCGTCTACGATCCAAACGTCGGCCATTGCAATATCGTCTAAGAAACGCAGATAGACGCCGTAACCGCCCTGCCCACCGACCATCCTACCCATACCGACGCCCTGCCAAACTGTATTTGTACCATTTATAAATCCAGATAGTGTCTCGGCCATTGTAACTGCCCGTTTTTCCAAATCAGCTTTATGAACTTCGATAGTATGGCTTCGAAACAGTATTATGAAAACACCGCCGATAATAAGGGAGAACAAAAACAGTGCAGAGGAAAAATAGACCGTAAGCTTGAAAGCTATCTTATTTTTCATCGGCTTTCACCTCGAATTTGTAGCCTACACCCCATATGGTTTTGATATCCCAGTCTTCGTGCTTGTATTCGTCGAGCTTTGCACGCAGGCGCTTAATATGGGAATCCACAGTCCGGTTGTCGCCAAAATAGTCATAGCCCCACAAACTGTTCAACAGATTGTCACGGGAAAATACTTTGTTTTGGTTGGTGGCAAGCGTCCACAGAATTTCAAGCTCTTTTTTCGTAAGCGTAACTACCTTATTGTCAATGGTCACGATATAGTCATCGAGGTTAACGGTTAGATTCTTAAATGAGAAAAACTGCTTTTTCTGCCCGTCCGTGCGGGTGACCCTGCGCAGGATCGCCCGAACCCTTGCCATCACTTCACCGGGAGAAAATGGTTTTACAATATAGTCGTCCGCCCCGATGTCGAGCCCCATGATTTTCTCAAAGTCTTCGCCTCTTGCAGTGATCATAATGACTGGTGTATTTGAGTTTTTTCGAATCTCTCGGCATACTTCAAAGCCGTCCATGATCGGCATCATGACGTCGAGCAAAACAATATCGGGCTTACATTTTAAGAACAGGTTAATTGCCTCCTGTCCGTTTCGTGCAATTTCGGGTGTATACCCTTCTTTTTTAAAATACTCTTCGAGAATGGAGGTTATTTGACGGTTATCATCCGCGATAAGAACAGTTGGCATACGATCACCCCACAACGTTATTGTTAGATTATATCATATTGTAAATATGAACTGTGACAAAAGTGTGTTTTTTGAAGTCAACACAGATTTACAAAACAAAAGACATACTTTTGCCATATTTGCAAGGTAATTTCTAAACAAATCAAACGTTAGAAGGGAGAAAACGAAGGTGAAGACGAACAAAACTAACACAGCTGCTCGTTGGATCAGAGGAGGGCTGCTGACTCTTCTTTTAATCTGGGTAACCTATGAGTCGATTATGCATCAAGTGCTTGGTGGCGGAAAATCTCCATCCATTCACGCCTTGTGTCCTTATGGTGCACTGGAAAGCCTTTATACCTTGATGGTAGCAGGTACTTATATTCAAAAAATCTATTCCGGCACCCTAATTCTGTTGGGAGTTACCATACTGATCGCAATTCTGTTCCGCCGCAGTTTCTGCGGCCTGCTATGCCCGTTTGGAGCATTGCAGGAGCTTTTCGGAATACTAGGTAAAAAGATCTTTAAGAAGCGTCCTGTCTTACCAGCCAAGGTGGACAAATATCTGCGCTACCTCAAATATGGCGTATTGGTCCTGACGATTTTCATGGCCTGGTATCTTGGCAGGTTGTGGATGTCCAGTTTTGATCCCTATGTCGCTTATGGCCACATCACGGCCATACCGGGTACACTCGCCGAAGATCCTCTGTCTATTATCAGTTTCATTCTCCTCGGAGTCACGCTTCTTGGATCATTTATTTATGACCGCTTCTTCTGCAAGTATCTGTGCCCGGCAGGCGCGTTTTATGCGCTTATCGGCAAAGTTAGCCCGACAAAAGTTGTGCGCAATAATGATGCCTGCATCCATTGTAACTTGTGTACCAAGACCTGTCCGGTCAATCTAGATGTAGCCAAGATGGATCGTGTCATTTCCGCTGAATGCATAAACTGCAACGAATGCGTCCATGTCTGTCCCAAAAAGGGTGCCCTTGAAATTAAAACTTTCAAAAAGAGCGTGTCACCGATCGTGATGATTGTCCTGGTCGCAGGCTTGTTCTTCATTCCTATCATCGCAGCTCAGAGCGCAGGAATCTTTGAAGTGGTGAATGAATCTATCAAACCCAATGAAACCATAACGTTATCGGAAGTCAAAGGATATATGTCCATTGCCGATGCGGCAAAAGCAGTCGGTCTTTCTGAAGAGCAGTTCCGATCCAGAATGAAAATTCCCCCAAGCGTCCCAGCTGATACACTGATGAAAGGCATCACCGCAGTCGTCCCCGGATATGACTTTGATGCAGCCAAAGAATCTGCCGCAGCGAACCTTACCCAAAGCTCAACCACAGCCACGACTGGTACCGGATCATCCAATACGGATAAAAAAACATCTGATTCCGCGGGTGAAGCTGATGTAAGCGCGGTTCGTGGATCTATGACCATTAGCGATGCGGCAAAAGCAGTCGGGCTGGACCATAAAGACTTTTACCAGTTGTTTCAGATCCCTGAATCCGTTTCGGCTTCTACAAAGATGAAGGATATCGGAAATGTTGTGGCAGGATATGACTTTGATTCCATTAAAACTGCCTTGCAGTAATCATATGGTTCCTGTTTCGTGATGCTGAAATGTCGCAGAAATAGAAAATAAAAAACATACTTTTGCCACATTCCTCAGGCATTATATAGACAGATCAAACAGCAGAAACAAATAAATTAAAAGGAGTATTTTTATGAAAAAGTTCAAGAAATTCGCAGTTATCGGTCTTGCTGTGCTCGTTGTCAGCGCAATGTCGGTTACGGCGCTTGCTGCGTCCTACAAAACACCCGCCGAGGTTGTTGCAGGGCTTACCGGTAAAACCGTCGACAGCGTGATCGAGGAAAGAAATGATTCCGGCAACACCTATGGCACAATTGCAAACGACGCCGGAAAGCTCGACGAATTCAAGTCCCAGATGCTTGAGCAGAAAAAAGAACTGCTCAAGGAGAAAGTGGCCGCTGGCACAATGAGCCAGGAAAGAGCTGACGCCATTATTAAGGCAATGGAACAGAATCAGGCAAACTGTGACGGCACCGGTTCGGGAAGAATTGGACAGAAAATGGGAGCCGGATTCGGTGGTGGCATGGGTAACGGACAAGGACGAGGCCAGGGTAGCGTAGGCTGTGGTCAGGGTAGTTGCGGAGACTTTGGACAGACAAGCTAAAGTCATTTGTCAATAGACAGGGATAAATCCTAAAAAGGATTTATCCCTGTCTTATTGTCTTCCACCCCCGGATATGCCGGGAAGCGAGGTATGCCCGGATCCCATACACATGTTAGTAGAAAAATGCCGCACAAAAGATTGTATGCTGCATGTGTTGAACGGTAATATTACCGTTAGACTTTCGCTTTGCATATCAGCTGCGTCATCGTACCCATGGGACAAATGACACACCAGCTGCGCGATTTAAAAAAGAACATAGCAATCATCCCTAAAAGTGTGGATGTCAGCATCAAACTATAAAAACCAAAAGCAAATTGCGCTACCCAAGGTGCAACTTCGGTACCACGATAAGCAAAATTCCATGGTAGATTAAACGTCCAAAATAACGTTACAACTTGATGCAAATTCTGCCCTGCAAATACAAGGTAAGTATTAAATAACATCACGCCAAACATTATTAAAAAGAAAATCATAAACCCATATCTAAACCATTTTAATTTAAATAATGCAGGTATGTTTTTGTTTCGGGACATTTTACAACTGCTTCCAAGTAAATTAAGAAGTTGGGCCCGTCCGCAGTATTTGTTGCAATATGCCTTAGAACCAAAAACTATCGCAATTGAGAGGGGAATCAAAAAGCAAAGCAACCCAATCCAAGCAAAAAGAATGTTAAACATACCCAAGAACAAATAGATTGCTGAAAAGATCCACAAATAATCATACCACTGCTTCTTTTTCATTCCGCATTACCTACCTGGATCGCTGTCGCAGGGCACTTTTTGGCACATAGTCCACATCCAATGCATGATTGTTCGTTTATGAAAGCATAGATACCTCTCCAAATATTAATTGATTTTTTTTTACAATGGTTTATACATTCGCCGCAAGCAATACATTCTTGTGTTTTTACCCGTGCAATTTTTTTTAACATCAGAAATAACCTCACATTAGTTTTATTGACCGAAGTATAACTAGTCAGCCACAAAAAGTAAGTGATAATATCACTGATAAGTGATCAGTATCAGCCATGCTCCCCGTATCGCAGATACAACATGTTACACTTTCTTATGAAAGTCATATATTAAAGGAGTACTTTGGATTCTCCGCTTAGTTAAATACGAGCATTCATTTCAATCGCATAGCACCGCCAGAGGGAATGCTTTGTTTAGGGGAGTTCTCGAAACTAGTGTTTGGCATTTGTCAATAATGTTTTAAAACGGGTTATAGAATAACTCCTATTATAATTGACAAACAAAAATTAATCGAATAGGATGAATACGAGAACAGACTTCAAGCCAAAGAAGAGTATAGCAATAATGCTTTAAAAATACTTGCAAAAGTAAATGAAGGTGACAAGTAATGCATGAGCATGGTCATGAACATAATCACAATCATTCAGAGGCTAAACATACACACAACGTGTCAAACTTATCAGGTAAAAAAATATTCTGGGTGACTCTGTTAAATGCTACGATTACTATTGCTGAACTTGTTGGAGGAATTCTTTCTGGCAGTTTGGCATTATTGTCTGATGCCGTCCACAATTTAAGTGATACCGTTTCAATCGCACTTTCTTACTTTGCTAACAAAATAGCAAAAAAACCAAAGGACCCTAGAATGACGTACGGGTATAAAAGAGCAGAAATACTTTCGGCTTTTATCAATTCAACAGTCTTGCTTGCAATCTCTGCTTTATTGTTTTTTGAAGCGTTTAAGAGACTAAGGTCACCTGAAAGCATTGATGGAACGCTGATGATAACAGTAGCACTTATCGGACTGATTGCTAACTTTATTTCGGTATTCCTTTTAGAGAAGGATTCGCATGAAAACTTGAACATAAAGTCAAGCTATCTGCACCTTTTAAGTGACACAGTATCCTCAGTAGGCGTGTTGGCTGGTGGTGTTGCAATCAAACTATGGGGCATCGTTTGGCTTGATCCACTGATTACTGTGCTGATATCTTTATACATACTGAGAGAAACATGGATCGTCATCAAAACAACCATTAGTATTTTGATGCAATCATCAGCTGATTTGGATTATGAAGCTATAAAAAATGATGTGGAAAGAATAGATAAGGTAAAAAATATTCACCATGTTCATTCATGGATGCTCAATGAAAAAACAATATATTTTGAGGCTCATATTGATATGGAAGATATGTCGATTTCAGAAGCTGAAAAAATTTATGATAAAATTGAACACCTTTTAATAAAACAATATGGTATCAGTCATGTAACGTTGCAGGCTGAAGTTGATAAATGTGATGATAAGAGGATTATCAAGGCTTAAGTATAAGAAGCTGCGAATATTAAATACAGCCTTATATATAGTCACCATAGCAGCATTGATATTTTCGTCTTATAAAGATAAGAAGACAAAGATTGCTTAAAAAAGCATGTAAAGCGTTTGAGAACATTCTGCCATAATTTTTGGTTGTTATTTTTCATTTCCCTCGAAATCAGTTTGCCGGTAACCCCGGCACGTGGGTTCGAATCCCACCGTCTTCCGCAAAAAACCTTTATTCTATATACCAGCGGAACCGCCAGCAGAAAATATGCAAAAAACTTTTCTGAACATTTGACTCAAATAGGACTTCAAATACTTGGAATATACCGATGCAAAGGATACGACACTTATGGCTTTTGGAAACTGATTGGTGGTATTGCAAAAGGTCATCCGAATGAAGTTGATATTGTTGCAGGTGTGTCTTTTATCAAAAATACCATAATACAGGGGTTATGAGCATAATCTCTGTAAGATGGATAGTTTCAAATCCCTATCTGAAAAAAGGATAATATCCAAAATTGACATTACTCGCAAACTAGACAGGATTGTTTTTTGCGAAAGTAATAGGCAATCATGCTTGCTTTATAGATTTAGGATACATAACCATTAACTAAGCTTAAGGGCATGGATTTAGAATCACTCTTCATCCACGCCCTTGCTGTTTTTGGTTGGTAGGGAGACGATTTTAGTTCCCGGCTCAGTCATGGAAATGTATAGCTCTTCAGACTCCCTTTGTGCTGAAATGATGATATTCATAGCCTGCTCTGAGGCTCGAAACATCTTCAAATACATTTCTTTGTAATCCAGCATTTTCATCACCAAACATAGTTTAGGACAAATATTCCTAAATGTCAATAGGACAATATGTCCTTTGTTATACTAGTTTAGGTGATGGTAATGAATTTGAGAATTAGGGATATGAGAGAAGATAACGACCTTACCCAACAGCAAGTAGCAGAATATTTAATGTGTGACCAGTCGCTTTACTCCAAGTACGAGCGCGGAGAACGCGCTGTACCATTAGAAATTATGGTAAAGTTGTCTAAGTATTACAAAACCAGTGTGGATTATTTGATTGGCATGACAGCGAACAAAACCCCATACGAAAAATGATGTAACAGCGAAATGGAACAAACTCCATGTCGCTGCTTTGTATCGGTTATCAAGAATTATACATTATTTCTTTTTAACAGGGTAACAAACCTCGTTGACAAACTTAACAAGTCTTCGTGTTTCGTTAGGAAGAATTGCATTAAGTTTCGACTTGGTTAGCAAAGTTGTTTTTCACATAGCTGATAAATTGTTTTGCAGCTGGAGAAAGCGTTTGCGCATTTTTATATGCAAGGCAGATTTCCCGAAAGAGGGGTGGATCGAGTTCCATTTTCTTTAACTGATATGTAGTGCCCTTCATCAGAAGCTCTGGTAGAATGCTCATACCCAAACCTTGCTCAACCAACGCCATAACCGCATAGTCGTCCTTTGCTGAATACGTAATTTTCGGCCGATACGCTGCCTTTTTTAATACTTTTCCCAGATCACCATCCAAGGTATCCGGTCGCAAGATGTAAGGCTCTGCTTTCACGTCATCAAAACGGAAGCGATCTCCTTCGATTTCTCGGTCTACCGGGAAAATGGCTAGGAATTTTTCCCTCACGATTAAGGTCGTATCAAAGGCTTCATTGGTTGGCAAGCGAAGAAATCCGCAGTCAATCCGTCCCTCGCTGATCCACTGTTCCATATCGTCATAATTGCCTTGTAACAACTCAAAGTCTATATTGGGATGCTGCTCCGAGAAAGTACGGATCATTTTCGGTAATAGGTGAATCGAGACGCTTAAGATGGTGCCAATTCGGATTGTCCCCGTTTCCAGGCCATGTAGCTCAGACGCTTGACGCAAAAGCTCTTGGTTATCTTGGCAGATTGTGCGAATTGCCGCCATCAGGTGATGCCCTTCCTCGGTCAGACGAACGCCGGTACGCCCTCGAATTAATAGCTTAATTCCCAACTCGTCTTCAAGTCCCGCAATGATATGACTGATGGCAGACTGGGTATAGCCCAAGATCTGAGATGCTTTCGTTAGGCTTCCTAAATCGACTGTTTTCAGAAATATTTCGTACTTTTTGATACTCACATTCACCCCAACCAATCTTACGTAAGCTAGTGGACGGCATCCAAATATGGACGCCGTCCAATTATATTATAACAGATAATCGGTTGATTTAGATCCCTTCACGCAGGTTTCATTTTTCCGTTATGATATATCCCATAGGCAAAGACAGCAGCGCCCAACGCCCCAATGACCTGAGGGTTTTCGGGTACCCTGATTTGAAAACAGATTTTTTCGCTCAAGGCATCAACAAGGGATTGATTCAGTGCACCACCACCCGTCATCATCACGGATGGCTGAATACCGACACGCCCTGCCATTCCGGCAACTCGTGCAGCGATGGAAAGGATGGCGCCTGCGGCCACATCTTCCACTGCTGCCGAAGAAGAAAGGTGAGAAATGACCTCCGACTCTGCAAACACAGTGCACATGTTACTGATGGGGACAGGATTCTGACCATTCTTTGCAAGATCAGATAGAGCACTGATGTTACAGTCAAGAACGCGAGCCATGACTTCCAAAAAACGACCCGTTCCGGCAGCACACTTGTCATTCATTACAAAATTTTCAATCAAACCGTCTGAGTCCAGGCGAATGACCTTCGTGTCTTGTCCACCAATGTCAATGATGGTTCTGACATCATTTTCTAAGAATTGGACTCCTTTGGCATGGCAGCTGATCTCTGTGATCTGTTTGTCTGCGTCAGAGTAGTTCATTCTGCCGTAACCCGTCACCACGGTAAAAAGGAGGTCTTCTTTCCGAATGCCTGCTTTCTGAAGGGCCTGATTCAATGCCTGCTGCACGCCGCGGGTTCCGGTTCCAAGATTCACCACATGTGAAGCCAAGATTTTCTGATCCTGACTCAATATGACCACCTTCGAGGAGGAGGACCCGATGTCAATCCCTAAAAACATAAGTACACTTCCTTTTTGGACTGCCCGATGGCTTACAGATTCATCTCTAAAAAGCCCTGGATTCTGGTACGAAGCTGTTCGATGGAATCGACGTGTTGGTCGATTTCAATGCTGAGCATCTTGATACCGCGATCCTTTAAGTCTTTTTTTACCAAAGGCTGGTCAAAGGCTTCCGGATCACAAAACTTCATAAGACAGAAAAGTACCGCATCTACATGGTGTGTTTCTACTATGTCGCCAAGTAAGTTTCCACGCGGCTTCATAGGCTCGTAAAGAACCGATGCGGCCTGCAAATCCAAAAGGCGATAAGCAATTTTAGAAAGGACACTTCCTTTTTCCCTTGGCGGAGTGCGGAACTGCATTGACTCCTGACAAAGAAGATCATCGACCACAGCAATTTTGAGATCAGTAAGTAAATCTAGGACAGGCTCAGAATCGATCATGATACCGGTTGCTATGAGGCGGGTGCCATGAAACGTTTCCTCTGGTTGCTTTTTTAACTCAATAAGCAGTGCTTCCATCTTCCTTGTATAGTCTGCCTTATCCATGAAAAAGGCAGCTTTTATAATATAGTGGCGCATCTTGGCGGTTATGGTATTCAAATAACGTGGAACAGTGGTAATAAAGTCCATCATGCAATTTCTATACTTCTGATAAACCTCAAAAGCCTCTTCAATGGGGATGGGCTTTGCGGATGGATCCTGCAGCTTTCTAAGTGACTCCGTGATGTAATCGAATTCACAGAGAAGCTGCTGATGGGCGGCCTGAATGGTTCGGTTATTTGGAATGGTGACACCAATGATTGGGATGGCTGGAAGCGCAACCTTTAAGTTTTCACAAACACATTTTAAAGTGTCACATTGAGAGGGAACTAAGATGGCTTTTAAAAAGTGGTAGCTTCCGTTCAGCGCCAGCTCCATGTTAGCTCTCATGATGGAACAGGCAAAGCTTTGAAGGTATCTATCAGCCAACTGAAAGCCTGAGATGCCTCCCCATAAGCCAATGGGGAGGAACCCAGAGGCGTAAATAAGCTCTTCCGGCAGAAACAGGGGGAAGCATCCAACGGCACTTTTTCCGGTGTATTTAAGGGAGGCCTCTATGGTGCTTTTTGGATGTCGACCAGCTTCGTATAAATCTTGTATCAGAGTAGACAGACGATCCATACTATAACCTCTCTTTCTTTCGCTTATTTTCCTGCATCATTTCGGCAAGGGCCTGAATGCGCGTTTCATACTGAGCCTCCGAGAAGAGACGGGGGTCTGTCTGGTCCCCGTCAAAGATGACAGAGGGGACGCCACACGCGTCAAAGACCCGGCGCTGGACCTCGTACTGCCTGAAATCCATGAGCTTGCAGCTCCGGTTGGAATGGAACACGATACCGTCCAGATCGAACTTTCTTGCTAAGGACACCATATTATCCACATCATAGTGAAGGTTGCGGTTGCCATACACATTGGCAGAGTAGGCTTTTGCCATCCCTTCAATGTCGCCAGTTTCATAGGTCACCGTCCATGACTTTGGATAGGAGGAGGTGACCATGTTCATTCCAAGATTCTTGAGGGTTTTATATGTATGCCGAAGGTAAGGCCAGCAGGCAATCCCATCCCACAGGATTCGGAAGTTCTCCTTCTGATCCTTCCAAGGACCAATGCCGTTTTTCA
>JAQSXW010000011.1 GCA_029256465.1 Evtepia sp. | reverse complement strand
TTAACAAAACAGGAAGGAAGAGAGTATGTGAGAGCTAGACTATATGGTTCCACAATGTAAAAATTCCATGGAGGGTTTTTGAATGAAAAAAGCGTGTTTAATTGCAGGAATACTAGCCCTGTCGCTCTTGGCATTATCAGGGTGTGGGAATAAAGAAGAACAGGAAGAAAAAGAAAATACTGGGGTTCCGGTGGAGGTTCAAACGGTCTCACGCGGAACCATTTCTACGGAAAACCACATTTCAGGAAGCGTGGTGGCCGATAAGACAGAGACCGTATATGTATCGTTATCTGCTAGGTGTACTAATGTTCCTGTGAAGGTAGGAGACATTGTAAGGGCGGGAGATACGATTTGTACGCTCGATTTGAAAAGCTTTAGTGATAATTACGAGCTGGCGGAGTTGAGCTATAAAAATGCGCAGCAGAGCTATCAGGACCAGTCAGTTTTGCTGGATCAGCAGATTGCCCAAGCTGAAAAAAGCTATCGAAACACCTTGTCTTTACTTGAGATTGGAGCAGCTTCACAGCTGGAAGTAGACAATGCTAAGCTCGCCTTGGATGGTGCGAAGGTAAACCGCACCTCAGCTCTTGCGCAGTTGGAATTGGCGATGAAAAACGCCCAAAAAACCATGGATCAGGTTACCGATACACTGAAAAATGTGGATGGAAATGGAAACATCAAAGCACCAATCAGTGGAACGGTGGTTTCTCTGTCCGTGGGGAAGGACAGCTTTGTCTCTGCAGGTATGCCTGTGGCAGTCATTGATTCTATCAGTGATATGAAGGTTTCTGTTGCCGTCTCAGAAACGCTGATTTCCAAGATTCAAACAGGAGATAAGGCATCTGTAACGATCCGTGCGCTTAATCAGACCTTTGAAGGAATGATTCAGGATATTTCAAAGGCTGCCAATCCCACTAACCACCTTTACACCGTTAAGATTTCTATTCCGGAAGGCATAACAGGTATCCTGAGCGGAATGTTTGCCGACGTGACCTTGTATACTGACAGCCGGGAAAATACGGTTGTGATTCCGACCGAGGCCATTTTGGTAAAAGAAGACGGGCAATATGTAGTCGTGTTAAATGACGATCAAACTGCCCGCCGGGTTTCCGTACAAGTAGGACTCATCGGAGCCGGGGTTACGGAGGTTACTTCAGGGCTTAGCGGTGGAGAGAACTTAGTGACAGTGGGGCAATCCTATTTAGCTGATGGTGATCTGGCACGTGTAGTGCCTGCGGAGGAGTAACCGCAATGAATATCGCAGCATTTTGTATCAAACATAAAGTCACCACCATTTTAGCATTTATTATTATTTCCATATTTGGCTTTGTAGTCTTTTCTGATTTGAAATTAACTTTGATTCCGGAGATTCGCTACCCCGGTGCTTATATCACTTGCTATTACAGTGGTGCTGGGCCGGAAGAGGTGGAAGAGTTGGTAACCCGCCCCGTTGAGTCTATGGTGGCTACCATTCCTGGTGTGAAGAGTATTGACTCGACTTCCTCTGAAAACATGTGCACCGTGATGGTGAATTATACGGACGACACCGACATGGATTCGGCAGCCATCAAACTGCGGGAAAAGTTCGATCAGCTCACTTTGCCGGAAGGCTGTGAAGATCCAGTAATCTATAACCTTAACATCAATGATCTTATGCCTATTCTTTCCATTGCAATGACGGGAGAGGATTTTGCATCCATTCAGAAACTGGCTGAAAAGGAAATCAGTCCAGCGCTGGAGCGGATTGACGGTGTGGCTGCGGTTAACATTTACGGTGGTTTAAAGTCGCAAATTACGGTTGCTACTGATGCCAATCGATTAGCTGGTTATAATATGTCAATTTCCTATTTATCCCAGTACTTGGCGGGTGCCAATGTATTGTATCCTGGTGGAGATGTCAAAAACGGAGTGCAAGCTTTGACTGTCACTACGGATGGAAAGTTTAAGTCAGTCAGCGATGTGGCTAATACCTTGATTCCAATTCCCTCGGGTGGGTCGGTACGCCTCTCTGATATTGCAAAAGTTTACTTAGAAGGAAAAAAGCAGAGTGACATAGCGAAAACGGATGGCGAGGATTGTGTGGTTCTTACGATTAGTAGGCAGTCGGATGCCAATGAGGTCGAGGCGGCAACAGCCGTGAAAAAAGTCTTAGAAGAACTGAAAACGGAAAATGAAAGTTTTAACTATATCATAGCTTACGATTCTAGTGAGTATATTCAGAGTACCGCAAAAAATGCAGTTTCAAACATTATTATGGGTGTTGTTTTGGCTGCTGCCGTAGTCTTCCTATTTCTACGTCGTCCTGGGGCGACCATGACCATCGCAGTCTCTATGCCATTTTGTATTCTGAGCGTGTTTGTGGCAATGAAATTTTTCAATGTTACGCTGAACATGATTAGTTTAGGCGGCATTGCCATGGGCGTGGGCATGATTGTGGACAATTCCATTATAGTCTTGGAGAATATTTACCGATATACAGCTGATGGATATTCCCGCTATGATGCCTGTGTCAAGGGAACACAAGAGGTTGCCCTACCAGCCTCGGCCTCCACGCTGACAACGATTGCTGTTTTTCTTCCCATTGGTCTCAGTAGTGGGTTGCCTGGTATGTTATTTAGGGACTTTTCCCTGACGGTCACCTTTTTGCTTTTGGGCTCGCTAGTCATTGCACTGACGTTGGTTCCTCTTTTGTGCTATTACCTTTTGGATGAAGAAAAGGTGCGTCGCAGAAGGCTGAAGCATGATGAGAAAGCGCCTCCTCTGGCGAATTTAATTGCGAAAACGAGGGATCGATATTTAATTATCTTGCGCTTTTTTATTCGGAAACGTTTTGTTGCCATGTTAGTATCGTTAGGGCTAATCGTACTTTTCGTGGTATCCTTAATTAACACCAAAACAGTTTTGCTGCCAGATGTAGACCAAGGTCAAATGACATTTTCTGTTTCGATGCCAGTAGGAACAGAACTCGAGCAAACGGTACAGATGGCTGACAAGGTTGTTTCGCGGATTCAGAAAAACTGTCCTGAACTGGAGTCATTATATTACTCTGCCGAATCCAAATCAGCTAGCATTGTCGTCAATCTAGTGGATTTAGGACAGCGGAGCAGATCGAGCAAAGAAGTTTCAGAAAGCCTTCGCACAAATATGCAGGACATTGCAGGTTGTGAAATCAGCGTAAAGACAGAAGGCATGGCCATGATGGCGTCCAATGAAAGTGACATTTCGGTTAAGGTCACAGGTGAGGACTATCAGGTTCTGTCTCAGATTTCGAATGATTTGAAGCAGAAGATTGTATCGGTAGATGGTGCAGTTAATATCAAAAGTGCAATTGATAAATCAACACCGGCAGTAAAGGTGAAAATCAAGCAGGAGAGTGCTGCCGTGTATGGGTTAACTGCCGGTACAATCGGCTCTGCTGTTCGGGCGGAATTGACTGGTGTTACCGCTACAAATATGACGATGGATGGCGACGACATTGAAGTAGTAATCAAGGGAAATGAGACCGCGTCCAGCAATTTGGATGCTTTGCGTTCTATGCCAATTGCAGCACAAACAGGGGGATATATCCCCTTGTCTTCCGTAGCAGATGTGACGGTTCAGTTGGCTCCTCAGACCATCAACCGATCGGATCAAACCCGCCAGGTGAACATCACTGGTGACATTGAGGGCACTGATGTTACTACGATGACTAAGCAGATCCAAGCGGTGATCGATGCCTATGACATGCCGGAAGGATACTCTGCAGAAGCAGGTGGCACGGTAGAAGACATGAATAAGAGTTTTCATGATTTGGCTCTGGCCTTGCTTGTCGCCCTGGGACTCATTTATTTTGTACTAGCTTCTCAATTTGAGTCCTTTGTAATGCCGATTATTGTAATGATGATTCTACCTGTGGCGCTTACAGGCGCACTGTTTGGATTGCCTCTCACTGGAAGTGACTTGTCAATCATTGCAGTCATCGGGCTCATTATGCTAGCAGGTGTGGTGGTCAACGCTTCGATCATTCTTGTGGATTACATTAAGGTTCGTCGTATGCTAGGAGCAAGTAAAGAAGAAGCGATACTCGCAGCCTGTCCTCTGCGTATTCGTCCCATTATGATGACAACGTTAACTACTATTTTGGCCATGGTGCCAATGGCTCTGGGAATTGGAGACGGAGCTGAGCTCATGCAGCCTATGAGCATAGTGATGATCAGCGGTATGGTGATTTCCACCATTATTACGCTTTTCTTTACGCCCGTTTACTATTCGCTTTTGGATAGCCTCACTGAGCGTGTGAAATCACGCTTCCGCAGAAAGAAGACCCCTGCCCTCGATGAGGTAACACCCGTGACCTGACCATTATTAAAGAGACCACAGCCATAGACAATGCCCATTGCAAATGCAATGGGCATTGTTTTTTTGCAAGTAACAGGCTAAAGCGAATGATCCCGGACATAAGGCAGGAATTATGCTCATAAGATAAAGGAAAAGGGGGGGACACGCCTATGGAAGCGTCAATTTGTTTTATTGAGATAGAGGAGAAGGCAAAGCTGCTCCCATCCTCCTTGCGTCCACTTGTGATTGAGTTGGGACGGGATCGTTGCAGAACCATGGAGGAGCTGCGCCTGAGGGAAGGACAAGCACTTTCATATGTTGTGGCAGGGAGAGAGTGTACACCATCAGAGTGGAGGGATCATATTGTGACGCCAAGAGATATCAGTTGGGTTCTGGAGGCGGCGGGACATGGTTCCATCCATGCCGTCCTAGAGCAGTTTAAACATGGATTTCTCTCCGTAGAAGGAGGCCATCGCATCGGAATCTGCGGTAGTGTTGCAATGAAGCAGGGAGAGATGATCAATTTTCGCAGTATTTCATCTTTGTCGATTCGCTTTTGCCATGAAGTGCTAGGGATTGCAGAGCCAATTTTCCCAGAGCTAATTGAGAAGGGTAGGTTGCAAAATACTTTAATTTTTTCACCTCCGGGTGGGGGTAAAACTACCCTTCTACGTGATCTGATACGTTGTGTTTCCGATGGCGTCGGGCTGGAACCGCTTCGTGTAGGTGTTGCTGACGAACGGGGAGAACTCTGTGGCATGTATCAGGGGAGAGCACAGCGAAACGTAGGGAAATGCACGGATATCATTGACGGTTGCCCAAAAGCTCAAGCTTTGCTTATGCTTTTGAGAGGGATGAACCCTCAGGTGTTGGCAGCTGATGAAATCACTGCACCGGAGGACCTCCGGGCTGCAGAGGAAATTGCAGGTTGCGGGGTTACAATATTGGCTACAGCGCATGGAGCTGAACCGGAGGATGTGCACTTGCGCCCGATTTATCGGGAGCTTTTGAGGCGAGAAATCTTCCGACGGTTTATTTGGATTCGGATCGAAAAGGGAATCAGAAAGTACCAAATACTGCAGAAAGAGGAGATGGGAGGGTTATGCTACATATCATAGGGAAATGTATGATCTTAATGGGGGCGACTGTTTTGGGACTTCAACATGCGGCAGGTCTGAGGCATCGAGTTTCCTGTCTCAAGGAATTCTTGACAGCATTAGAACGCCTTGAGCGAGAGTTGGCATTTGCCCTCTTACCGGTGGACGTTCTTTTGTGTCAGATGCAGGCTGGCACACGTGGAGCGGCTCATCGTTTTTTTTCCTCTTGTGAGGAACGATTTTGCAAGAGGGGAGAGGAGCGACTGGAAGAAATATGGAGTGAAGAGATGCAAAAGATACCGCTTCCCCTATGCGAGGAAGATCGAACCCTTCTGCAGGAAATCGGTAGCATACTAGGTCGATATGACGGAGACAGTCAGCAGTTAGCATTTCAAAGAATTCATAGCAGGCTGGAAGAGTCCATCCAGAAGGCCAAGGAAGAGTCGGAGCGTATGGGTAAGGTCTATTGTGTTTTGGGAATCACCGTTGGGATGTTTTGTGTCATCCTGGTCTGAGTAATACTTAGAAGAGTAATTGATCAGATAAGAAAGTTAGTTTGGAGTTTCGTACGTAGGCATATCTCGGAAGTCTGTCCCATAAAATGAAGAGAACATTGTCATGGGACGGGAGGATACATATATGGCAGAAGTAAAAGATAGGACAAGGAATTGGTCCGCAGGCCGGATTAAGCGGCAGCCGACTCGCCGTAAGCAAGAATCACTTACGCCGGGTGAACGAAGGAGATTGACACAGTTGGTGATCTGCGTGTTGCTGTTTAGCATTGTTTTTCTTGGACGAGGGCTACCGCAAGGACATCTGTCATCACTTGGAAGCACCGTCGGTGAGTTGATTCATAAAAATACGGATTTTCGAGCAGCCTTTTCCAAGGTGGGGCAATCTGTATCGGAGGGAGAACCCTTTGTCGAAACCTTTGGGGTATTTTGGTCGGAAGTACTTGGAACGGGAAAAGATCCACAAGGAGGTGATGCTCAGGGAGCGTCACCAGATAATGGTTCCCCACCAGAGAATCCAGAAGTCGTACCGCCATCCGCTAATGCAAATCAGCAACCCGAAAATCAGTCACAGGGTGAGCAAAAGCCCCAAGTAGTCGAGACATTACCAACGGATACAAACAAACAGGCAAAGACAGAAAACAAAGACACCAAACTATTAGAAGAGGAAACAACGACACCTGTAATGGGGGTGCTCACTTCTGGGTTTGGATATCGGATCCATCCCATTGATGGAGAGTGGAAGGAACATGAAGGGATTGATATCATGGCGAATGAAGGAACGCCAATTCTGGCTTTTGCAGCAGGAGAGGTGGATTACGTTGGAGAAAGTCCTTCCTATGGCCTTTATCTACAATTAAAGCATAGCAATGGAATCACCAGCTTTTACGCGCATTGCAGTGAACTTTGCGTCAAAAAGGGCCAGAAAGTGGCGGATGGACAAGTGATTGCCAAAGTTGGGGCTACAGGTAACACGACAGGAGCTCACCTGCATTTTGAGCTAAAGAAGGATGGGAAACGGATTGACCCAGCGTTATATGTTGAAAGCAAAGCACAATAAAGTAGTAGATGGGAAGAAAAAGGTTCAAATCAGCGGCGGATTTGGGATTTTGCTCGGGATTTTATTGTTTTTGGACGAGCAGAACATCGTACCTTGGGCGCTAGTGGCCTGTTTCCTTCACGAACTGGGACACGTTTTTGCCATTCATCTGTTGGGCGGAAAGGTACAAGCGTTCCATGTCACCATAATTGGAGCTGAAATCCTTCCCATAAGAAAGAGGCTGTTTTCTTATCGGGAAGAACTGCTGATTGCCGCAGCGGGGCCAATTATGAGCCTTGCCTTGGCCGTGATCAGTGCTTCCTGTGCAGTAGGACATAGCAGAAATGAGAATGTACTCATGTTTTCCGGACTCAATCTAGCGGTAGGTGTATTCAATTTGCTTCCCGCAGGGCCATTGGATGGAGGGCGAATGCTCAAAATTTTTCTTCTGAAGAGGTTCTCACTTCAGGAAGGTGAGCAGGTATATTACTATATTTCCGCCCTTTTTAGCATTGGATTATTATCCCTTGGTATTTTTCATCTGGTCAGATTAGGTGGTAACGTTACACTGCTTTTAACTGGAATCTGGTTACTAACTGGAGTCAGACGAAATCATGCATAAATCCAGGATAAAGCGCAAATATTGCTTGCATTTTCGCAAGTAATATGCTAGCATAGCTTGTAATGCTTCAGAACGGGTGGTCCTCTGCGACTGCGCAAATGCGCGAGAATAGTCGGAATGAACGCCTATATAATAGGAGGAAACAAACTATGGATTTGATGAAAAGCTTTAGTGAAAAACATTTGAGAGAAGAAGTCCCTTCGGTTACCGTAGGTGATACGGTTCGCGTACACCTGAAGGTGAAAGAAGGCAACCGTGAGCGTATTCAGGTTTTTGAGGGTACTGTCATTGCAAAAAAGCATGGTGGTATCGCTGAAACTTTTACCGTTCGCCGCATTTCTTACGGCGTAGGCGTGGAGAAGGTGTTTCCGCTTCATTCCCCTGTCATTGAAAAGGTAGAGACCATCCGTCGTGGTAAGGTCCGCCGTGCAAAGCTTTATTATCTGCGTGACCGCGTTGGTAAGAGTGCAAAGGTTAAGGAGAAGCTGTAAGATCTAGTACACTTCAAAAGCGTTGCCGAATTCGATCGGCAACGCTTTTTCCATATATTCTCCGTAAAGTAAGGGACGCTGGAACACCTTTTTTCTCGCTTCCTCTTTTCAGTGGAGCTTAAATTGTGTATAATAACGAGAAATATACCGGAGGTGTTGATTTGAATATACAGTGGTATCCCGGTCATATGACAAAAACACGGCGGATGATCGAAAGTAATTTAAAATTGATTGATGTTGTGGCTGAAGTCATTGATGCCCGCATCCCCATCTCTAGTCGCAACCCGGATATTGATGATTTGGTGGGAGAAAAACCCAGAGTTGTGGTGCTGAACCGTGCTGATCAAGCAGATCCGGAAGAAAACAAACGTTGGGCGGAGTATTTTCGTAGCTGCGGTTTTTTTGTGATGGAAAGTGATGCGAAATCCGGTACTGGAGTGAATCAGTTTACCGTCACGGTACAGCATGCATTGAAAGAAAAGATTGCCAAGTGGCGAGAAAAAGGACAGATCGGCAGACCAATTCGGGCGATGGTCGTGGGGGTCCCCAATGTGGGCAAGTCGACCTTTATCAATAAGATTGCGAAACGAAAGTCTGCCAAGACACAAGATCGACCTGGCGTCACCAGAGGGAAACAATGGGTGACTGTTTCGCAAGGGCTAGAACTTTTGGACACGCCCGGTATCCTCTGGCCGAAGTTTGAAGATGAAAAAACCGGATTGTATCTGGCATTTACCGGTGCGGTGCGTGATGCTATTATAGATACTGAAACTTTGGCATGTCATCTCTTGGAACTCATTAGGGAGCGAAATCCAGGGGCGCTTGTAGAGCGGTATAAGATCAGTCTTTCCAAAGAGATGACCGGATGGGAGATTCTGGAAGCGGCAGGTAAAAAGCGAGGCTTTCTCATTTCTGGTGGAGAAGTTGACTTGGATTGCATGGCTAGTATCCTACTGGATGAATTCCGAGGTGGGAAATTAGGGCGTGTGACCTTAGAATTACCGGAAGATTTGGAAAGGAAGGCTGAGCCGAATGAAGACGCCAGATCTATGGGTGATTGAGGCAGAGTATCGCACCCAAGGCTATGGTAAAATCTGTGGCGTAGATGAAGCAGGTGCCGGCCCTTTAGCTGGTAGAGTGTATGCAGCGGCTGTAATCCTGCCGCAAACTCTCATACTTCCAGGACTCAATGATTCCAAAAAGGTTCCGCAAAAACGCAGAGAAGTTTTATATGAGATGATCACAGAAGGGGCGCTTGCTTGGTCGGTTGCTTGGGCAGATGAGAAAGAAGTGGATAGAATCAATATTTTGAATGCACGAATGCTTGCGATGGAACGTGCCATTCAAAGTTTGGAGCCGAGTGCAGATTTTGCACTCATTGATGGCAATAAAAATGTCGGCATCACAGTTGCCAATGCGATGGTAGTTAAAGGGGATGAAAAGAGTGCCTCCATTGCTGCAGCTTCGATTTTGGCGAAAGTGAGCCGAGACTGGTATATGTGCGAAATGGCTCAGTTGTACCCAGAATACGCCTTTGAACGGCATAAAGGATATCCAACCAAGTTGCATTATGAACGGTTGCGGGAATATGGTTCTTGTCCGATACATAGGCAGACCTTTCTAAAAAAACGATGAGTGAAGAAAGCAGTAATACCCTTGGCTTGTGGGGTGAAGAACAGGCTGCGGCATTTTTGAAGAAACGCAGGATTAAAATTCTAGCATCTAGATGGCGCTGTCGGTTTGGGGAATTGGATTTGGTTACCCAAAACAAAGGCTTTTTATGTTTTATTGAAGTCAAGCTTCGAAAAAATGACCAGTTTGCGCCAGCCAGAGCCTTTGTGACACCTTCCAAACAGAGGAAATTGCGGATTGCTGCCCAGCTTTATTTGCTACAGCATCCAACCAAGCTGCAGCCTCGTTTTGATGTGATAGAAGTTTACGCTCCCTTTGGCAGTCAAACGAAGCACCCTGAGGTCATATACTGGGAAAATGCCTTTTGATCTTGGGGGGGTTATTTGGTGAAAGTATTTGATGCGCACTGTGATACCATTTATCAATGTTACAAGCAAAATGCCAATTTACTAAAGGAAAATCCGCAGGGACACTTAGACCTTGTGCGAATGAGACAGTTTACTACATCTGCTCAGTTTTTTGCCATTTTTGAGGATGCAAAGGGTAAGACAGATCAGAGAATGGAAGAGATTTTTGCATTAGAATATCAGATCTTTTGCAATCAGCTAGAGCTGAATCAAAGAGAACTTGCGTTTTGCTGCACCAGAAACGAGGCTGAGAATGCGTTTATGCAGGGAAAGTCGGCGGCGTTTCTATCGGTGGAAGGTGCAGATTTGTTGGGATGCAGCTTAGAGCAATTGGATCGCGCATATATCTTGGGAGTGCGGGCAGTAAATCTGACTTGGAATCGGTCCAATCTCTTGTCAGGCTCAGCACTTGAGGAGACGGAGAGAGGGCTCAGTCCTTTGGGGAAAGCGTTTGCGAGGCGGATGCAGGAGCTTGGCATGTTAGTAGATGTCTCCCATTTATCTGACACGGGTTTTTGGGACGTGATAGACTTAGCGGAAAAACCAGTGATAGCCAGCCATTCCAATGCCCGGGCAGTATGCCATCACCCTAGAAACTTAACTAATGCGCAGTTCATGGCCTTGGTTCAAGTGGGGGGAGTGGCAGGGCTAAACCTATATACCGATTTTTTAGGACCAGATCCGGACTTTGGCTCGATCACTGCGCATTTGGATCATTTCTGGTCTTTGGGCGGGGAAGACCACGTTTCCTTGGGGGGAGATTGGGATGGATGCGACACATTGCCGGAAGGTATGGAAGAGGGAATCGGCAGCCTTCGAAAGCTATACGAATACTTATTACAGCGTAATTATAGTGAAACACTTCTTGAGAAACTATACTATAAAAATCTGATGAGGGTTGTGGACGAAGTATGTACTATGTAAGCACACGAGATAAAAGCAAGAACTTGAGCGCAGCAGAGGCGATTGCACAGGGACTCTCCAGAGATGGCGGATTGCTCACACCGGAGCAACTTCCCAAACTATCCGAGAATGCCCTTCGAGACCTCCAAGGCTTGAGCTATCAGGAGCGGGCTGTCTATGTTATGGAACTATTTCTGGAAGGGTTTTCCCGGCAAGAATTGAATCGATACGCCGAAAAGGCATATAGCCAGGAAAAATTTGACCATTCGCAGATTGCCCCTGTTTATACAGTTGACGGAGATACCCACTGCCTTGAGTTGTGGCATGGGCCAACCTCTGCATTTAAGGATATGGCGCTTCAAATGTTACCTCATCTGCTTTCCGCTTCTTTGGTAAAGACGGAAGAAAAAAAGACAGTATGTATTCTCGTGGCCACCTCGGGTGATACTGGCAAAGCGGCACTGGAAGGATTCCGAGATGTGGAAAAGACCCAAATACTGGTTTTCTATCCAAAGGATGGAGTCTCTGCAATCCAAGCACTTCAGATGCAGACCCAAGAAGGGGAAAACGTGGGTGTTTGCGCAGTGTACGGAAACTTTGATGATGCACAGACCGGTGTGAAGCAGCTGTTCTCGGATGTTATGCTGCGGGAGGATTTGGAGAAACGGGGGTATTTTCTTTCCTCTGCTAACTCAATTAACTGGGGACGGGTGCTACCACAGGTGGTCTATTATATCTCCGCTTATTGCGACCTCCTTAAAAATGGAACCATAAGGGAAGGAGAGGTCGTGAATGTATGTGTACCGACTGGGAACTTTGGTAACATTTTGGCGGCTTATTATGCCAAGCAGATGGGGGTTCCCCTTGGAAAACTATTGTGTGCATCCAACAGCAATAACGTGCTGACAGATTTCATTCTTACTGGTATTTATGATCGGAACCGTATGTTCTACAATACCATGTCTCCTTCT
>JAQSXW010000010.1 GCA_029256465.1 Evtepia sp. | reverse complement strand
AGAAGCTTTTTCTTTCGGGTGATATCACCGCCATAACACTTGGCCAAAACATCTTTCCGCATGGCTTTGACCGTTTCACGGGCAATCACTTTGCCTCCGATAGCTGCTTGAATAGGGACCTCAAAGAGTTGACGGGGAATGTTCTCCTTCAGTTTTTCGCAGATCCGTCTCGCTCTTGCGTAGGCCTTGGTACGATGGACGATGAAGGAAAGTGCGTCGACCTTATCCCCATTGAGAAGGAGATCCACCTTGACCAGGTCACTGGCTCGATAGTCGGAAAGCTCATAGTCCAGAGAAGCGTAACCCTTGGTATTGGCCTTTAATGCATCAAAAAAATCATAGATGATTTCATTGAGCGGCATGAAATAATGCAGTTCCACCAGATTGGCATCCAGATACTGCATGTCTTTGAATTCACCACGCCGCTCCTGACACATGGGCATGATATTGCCCACATAGTCCGGGGGTGCAATGATGGAGACCTTCACAAAGGGTTCTCTCGCCTCTGCAATTTGAGCGGGATCGGGATAATTATGAGGGTTGTCCACCTGGACATCGGCCCCGTCGGTCTTAGTGACCTGATAGATGACGGAGGGAAGTGTAGTAATAAGATCAAGGTCAAATTCACGCTCGAGCCGCTCCTGTATGATCTCCATATGGAGCATCCCGAGAAAGCCACAGCGGAAGCCAAAACCCAGCGCTACGGAGGATTCTGGTTCAAAGGATAAAGAGGCATCGTTGAGCTGAAGTTTTTCCAAAGCATCCCGCAAGTCAGGATATTTGGAGCCGTCTTCCGTATAAATACCGCAATATACCATGGATCGAGCCGGACGATAGCCAGGCAGAGGTTCGATTGCCGGATTTACTTTGGTGGTAATGGTGTCTCCTACCTGTGTGTCCTTCACATTCTTAATGGAGGCAGTGAGGTATCCAACCTCACCAGCGGAAAGACGGCTGCAAGGCTCAAGTCCCATGGGAAGCAGGTGACCGATTTCGACCACCTTATATTCTACGCCAGAGGCCATCATCCTGACTTCCGTTTCACGGGTTAGGGTACCTTGCATCACCCGGAAGTAGACAATGACGCCTTGATAGGCGTCATACTGGCTGTCAAAGATCAAGGCCCTAAGCGGCGCACTGGGATCGCCCTTGGGGGCGGGAATGTGCTGCACAATGTCCTCCAAGACAGCCGTAATGTTGAGACCCTGTTTTGCGGAGATTTCCGGCGCACTCTTCGCTTCCAAACCAATCACATTTTCGATTTCAGCTTTCACGCGCTCCGGATCGGCGGCGGGCAGGTCGATTTTATTGATCACAGGACGGATTTCCAGATTGTGCTCCAAGGCGAGATAGGTATTGGCTAAGGTTTGAGCTTCCACTCCTTGAGAGGCATCGACTACCAGAATTGCACCCTCACAGGCGGCAAGACTGCGAGAAACCTCATAGTTAAAGTCCACATGACCCGGGGTATCGATTAAGTTCAGGATATAGTCGTTTCCGTCCTGCGCTTTATAACTAATTTTAACTGCACGGGCCTTGATGGTGATTCCACGCTCTCGTTCTAAATCCATATTGTCTAGAAGCTGATTTTCCATCTCACGTGCAGAGACTGCATTGCAGGCTTCTAGCAAGCGATCCGCCAGCGTGGATTTACCATGGTCAATGTGTGCGATAATAGAAAAATTACGAATTTTCGACTGATCAAACATAGGCATACCTCCAAAGGCCAGGGGGCCTAAGAACTAAAAAATGCTTACTCATATTTCTAGCCATTTTACCACAGCTTAAATCGCTTGTCCAAAGGAAAAAGCCGTCCTGGAACCAAAATCCTGAAGGCGGCTTTCTAACTGGTATATCGTTAGCATTCTTTCCTTGCGCTCAGCTGGTGGTTGATCCTCTCTCCTGTAATATGAATGATGTGGAGCAGAGACTGATATAGGCCGGTGTGCTGTCTTGTTAAGGCCTCGTTACTTAAGTCCGGAAATGCCCCCTTCGCTTTTGCATGAGCGGTCAGCGCCTCTACATATTCCATCTCAGAAGAGATCATGTCAACTTTCGCAACGCTGAGAGCAAATTTTTGCGAAGGAACGGAGAAGATATCCTGACTGTTTTTCCCATCTGCTTGATAAAGATGTCGAAACAAGGTGTACACTGCCGTACCCAAGTAGTTGCAGGCGGCACGAATGGCATCTTCCTGCTTGGTGGTTGCCAAAAGGTGAAAGAGAAGATCCACGGAATTGCTCACCAAGCGTTTGGAGAGCAGAGCCAGATGATTGCTAATCATCCGATCTTCCTTTTGCAAACTGGAATCCGGCAGGGATTCCACGTCAAGAATTACCGTGCCGTCTCTAGAAAGGGTTCTGCCGAGGAGGAAGTCTGAGGAAACATTATAATAGTCACAGGCGCGCAGGAGAAATTGGAACCCAGGCTCGCGGATTCCATTCTCATAATGGGAGAGCAGCGCTTGGGAGACGCCCAAGTCCTGTGCTGCAACACGCTGACTGACCCCTTTCTCTTGACGCAAAAAAGAAAGGGAACGAGAAAAGTTGGTACTGATAACAAACACGCCCTCTCACGTAGAAATGACATCCAATCTAAAACAGCTTGTATTTTATCATAAATGCAATAATACAATTTGTAAAGAAGATTTGTACTGTATTAGCAAAAAAACAGAAAAAAGAACATATCAATTGGAGGATTTGTTCTGGCGTGAGGGAAAAATTGCTATTATCGCAAAAAAATGCTTGACGAGAGGATGAAAACTGTGTATGATAACGCTGTTACTAATTTGTAATTTTTTTAAACGAATCTGTTACCCGCATGAAACGGTTTCGTACTTTTTGAAGGAGGCAAGTTTGCCGAATGATGAAATTATTGGCCGACACAGCGGAGCTATTTGCACCGAATTCCCGCATTCGCGTTCTCCGCAGCTTGATACACCGGGAGGAGCTTCGTGTTTCGCGGCCGCTTCGTTCCGCACTTCCGTTTTTGGGACTCAGTATCTGTGTGGGAGCGCTCACGGTTATGCTGGCACTCTATACGCCTTGCTATGAGCTGACTGTGGATGGCAGTCAGGTGGGTCCTGTGCGAAATCACAAAATGGTTGCGCAAACAGTAGAAGAGGTGGAGGGTCAGGTGTCTAACATCCTTGGGAAGGATTACACGTTGGATGTGCAAATGGACTATCACCTGACCATTGCAGCCAAGGATGATCTGCTGAGTTATTCTCGTTTGTCGGATGAACTTTACCGTACCGTACCGGACATCAAGGAAGCCTATGTGCTAACCGTGGATGGTGTTTACTTAGGCGCTGCTGGAGATCAAGCGGTTTTGGATGGGGCACTATCAAACATACAAAAGCAATACGTCACTGAGAATACAAAAGATGTTTATTTCGCCAATGAGGCCCGGATTACAAGAAAGTACATCCCGACAAGTGAGGCGTTTTCCGAAGGGACACAACTTGTGCAGGCGATGACCCAAACTGTGACTGCAGAGACGATGTATGAAGTGAAGCCAGGAGATACCGCTAGCTCTGTGGCAGCAGTACATGGGATGACGAAGGCAGATCTGTTTTCTCGCAATCCAAGTATAGCTGGCAGCGACGCTTTGACGGCAGGACAGGTAATTAAAGTGCAAAAGATCGTGCCTCGCCTTTCCGTTTGCACCGTGGAACACACCTCCTATACTCGTAGCCTCGCCAGTCCGATGAAAGAAGTCAAAAACAATACTATGTATCAGGGAGACACGAAAATACTTCTTCAAGGTCTCGAGGGCAAGGAACAGGTGCAGGCAAATGTGACCCATTTCAACGGAGAAGCCTACTATGAAGACGTTTTGTCCCAAAAAGTAGTCGCAGAACCTACGGAAACGGTCATGGCGGTGGGGACAAAGGAACGCCCTGCTTATTACAGCACGGGGGCCATTCAGTGGCCTTGTTCCGGCAACATTACCTCGCCCTTTGGTTACCGGAACATTTTTGGTGGTTCCTCATTCCATAGTGGGATCGACATTGCCAACTCTTATGGTACCAGCATTCAGGCGGCAGACAGTGGCGTTGTTACCTATGTGGGCTACAAAGGCACGTACGGAAACCTGATTATCATCGACCATGGAAATGGATGGGAAACCTATTATGCCCATTGTGCCCAAACCCTGGTTTCCGAGGGAGAGGGTGTTTCCAAGGGCAGTCAGATTGCCACCATGGGTGCTTCAGGTCGGGCAACCGGGAACCATTGCCATTTTGAATTCCACATTGGTGGGACTGCCGTGAATCCCCAGCAATATCTTCCGTAATGATCGTTTGGCGATTGAATAATGAGAACCATCTGTGTCAGGACTTTTCCTCCTGAGGCAGATGGTTCTTTTTTATGCCTTCAGCTCTAGGAAGACTTGACCTGCGGACCTGGCGAAGAGTCTGGCTCCTGCCAGTGCCTCTTGTAAGGTATTGCCGTGGGAACCGATCTCAACTAGGATGGAACCAGTGGCAAGCTGTTGGTTAAAGCGCGAGGAATTTAACGTGATAGGTCTCGCCAGACCGGGCCAGAGCGTATCCATACGATGCTGAATCCGCATGGCAAGGGCAAGGTTCTTCTGCCAATTGGGATGAGGCAAACCCTTGTCGTCGCTGCCCATGACCATGAGGACCTGAGCAGTCTTCGCACCGTCAATCGCTGTAACCGCTTTGTAAACGGTACCGTCATTCCCCACCAAAGCGTCCCGGTGAATGTCCAAAACGATCTTGATGCTGGGATGATCTTTTAAGTACTGTTCTACGGCAGCTTTGGAACGATCATAAGCGCCGTTATAGCTAGGATAGTCATATAAAGTCTTATCATGGAGAACGGAAAGCCCCATTTCTGTAAAAATTCGCTCTATTTCGTCTCCTACTCTTATGGTATTATAATTAGGATCAATCGTTCGTGCGACACCAGATTCATTGTAAACATCGGTGCCATCTTGTGCATAAGATTCACTTCCATGCGTATGCATGATCAGAATCTGAGGCTCCCCGTTTGAAGGAAGACTAATATCCAATGGGGTTGCGGCCAGTGCGGCAACATCCAACGTTTTTGATGTGCGGTTTAAGATATAGACGTCATCTGCCTTTGCATAACCAGCGGCGTCTGTGGCCTGAAAGAACTGCTCCACGATCTTCCCCGGTTCGGTCTTCTTAATCGGGGCTTCCTCTTCTCCGTTCTCCGACGCTGTTTGCCCTGACGGTGAAGTGGGATTGGTTCCTTTGCTCTGATCCCAATTGGAAAGAAGGGGCGACTCACTCAAAAGAAGTCGCTGCCAGCGAGAGCCTTGGTTACCCGTTTGATCCGATGGTGGTGTACTCAGCTGAGCTGCAAGGGCGGCGGTGACGATCTGGGCATTCCCACCCCAAGCCTTAAACCATGGAAACGAAGAGGAAGCAGGTAGCGTAAAGGAAAGCATCCAGAATCCGATCATGGCCAATAGGCAAGCAGTGGTACGCCGAAGAATGTGTTTGTGAGGCATGGTTGTCCTTGATTGTTTCATGATTATCATCTCCCGTGTGCTCTTATCTCTATGTGCGAGCATGGGAAGATATGCTAATTTTGGTTTAGATGAGAAAGAAGGGCGAAGATCATGCTGTTACGGATTTGGAATCACAAAGCACTCCGCTATGTGAGAGAATTTGTGTCTCTTTACACAGAGAAGCAAATATCACGGGCAGCGGCGGGGCTTTCCTATTTCCTGCTGCTCACCGTGTTTCCACTGTTCATCTGTGTGAATGCGTTTTTAGGACTACTGAACTTGGATTCTGCCCAAATCATCGCCTATATTAAGGGCTTTCTTCCACAGGTAAGCCTTGATATGATTGAGCGGTATCTTTCATATATTACCGTTCACCAATCCGGTGCTCTCCTGTTTGCGGGGGTGATCATGGTGCTTACCACTGCCTCCGCTGCTTTTCGAACCATCATGCGTATTATGGCGGATTTGTATGGTGAGACACCGATTGGGGGCCTGCGCAGTTTTTTGGTTAGTATCCTATTTCCGTTTGGCTTGCTGGTTACCATCTATCTTTCCATTGGAGTCATCGTAACCGGGGATTGGCTGCTTGGCTCCCTTGCCCAGCATTTGGGGGTACAAAAGGTTTTTGTTGTTTGGAGAAATTTGCGGTTTTTACTGCTGTTCTTAGTATTCTTCCTCTTTATCCTCATCATTTCGCATCTTGCCGTTCCGAAAGGGACGCCACATGTTCCCCTTCTCGTTGGCAGTGTAGTCTCTTCCTGTGCTCTGGTAGCCTCTTCCATTCTCTTTTCTTGGTTTATCAGCATGTCCACACGATATTCTCTGGTGTATGGATCCCTTGTTTCCATTGTGGTGATGATGGTATGGCTGTATCTGTGCGGCAATATTTTGCTGGCAGGCAATATCATCAGCAGCATATGGTATCATGAACATGGAGGAAAGCGGCAGTTTCGGCACAAGTTGGATTGATCTGGCTAAGTTCTTGTAATTTGACTTGATTTCTGCTATGCTATCCATGACCACAGTCCAATGGAATTCCCGTTGGCAGAGAGGAGAAGCACATGATGCTAAGCGATAAGTTCTTCCCGAAGGAAGGCCATTCTTTATGAAGTCGAAAAGACATTTGCCGGAAGAACACGGCTATCAATTGTTTTTTTTGATTGCATTACTATTCTCTGTGGTAACGGCTGTTTTCAAGCCGATGGTTGCTGTGGCGGAAAGCATAAGTACCATTCTGCTCTATCTTGTTTTTCGTGGCTACTTGGCGAAGAGAAACAAAGAAATCATGGAACACATGAAAAGCCGTGAGAACGATATTGAGGCAGCGACTCGCGGAACCATCATCAACGCACCCTTGCCTATGGTCATCTTTCAACCAGAAACAGACGAAATCATCTGGTCAAATGACCGTTTCCTTGCGATGACCGGAAATCCTGAGCACGTATTTGATACCAAGTTATCCGATGTTGTTCCGCAGTTCCAGTGCCGGTGGGTTACAGAAGGGAAGCATCAGGCTCCAGAACCTGTCCGGGTGCGGGATGCACAATATTTGGTGTTTGGAAACTTAATCGAAGGGAATTTAGCCATCAGTTATTGGGTGGAGGTCACCCGTTATGCTTGGTTAGAGGAAAACTATGACAAAAGCCGCCCCATTGCCGCAGTTCTGCTCATTGACAATTATGATGATCTGATGCGTAGCATTGAGGAAAGTGAGCGATCCGTTTTGCTCAGTGAGCTCAACAAACGGATCAGCCAATGGGCGGATTCGACGAGGGGCATCCTTTGCCACTATGATCGGGATCATTATTTGTTTCTGTTTGAAGAAGGGCAACTGCCGGAGCTTCAGAAACAAAAATTTAGTATACTGGAGTCAGTTCGGCAGGTGCGAAGCCGAAATGAAGTCACAGCGACCCTGTCCATCGGAGTGGGGAGGGATGCCCCCAACTTGCGAGAGTTATTCCATTACGCAACTCAATCTATGGAAATGGCCTTGTCTCGAGGTGGGGATCAGTTGGTGATAAAGGACCGGGAGAACTATCAGTTCTTTGGCGGCAAGGCGAAGGAATCTGACCGCCGCACCAAGGTCAAGAGCCGGGTAGTGGCCAATGCACTATCGGAACTACTATCCAATGCAACTCAGATTTTAATTATGGGTCACTTCTCTCCTGATCTAGATGTCGTTGGTGCCGCTGTGGGACTAAATGCGATTGCAAGAAAGCGTGGGGTTCCTGCTTATATTATTCAGGAATCGTCCCTCAACCCCGCGAAGAATATGATTGATGATCTGGCACGCCTTCCCGAGTATGAAACCGTATTCATCAGCGAAGAAGAGGCACTGAGTCGATTAAACGAGACCACCTTGCTGGTGGTGGTGGACACCAATCGTCCTGAACAGGTACAGGTGCCGGCTTTACTCACAAGAGCCAAGCGGCTTGTGATCATTGACCACCATCGCCGGGCTGCTAGTCATATTGAAAATCCAATTTTGAGCTTTGAAGATCCCTATGCATCCTCCGCAAGTGAACTCGCCACGGAGCTATTGCAATATATTTTGGAACCGGGAGACCTCCTTCGTCAGGAGGCTGAGGCTGTCTTGTCCGGCATTGTGCTGGACACCAAGAACTTTACCCTGCGAACCGGAGGTCGAACCTTCGAGGCGGCCGCTTATTTAAGACGGCAGGGTGCAGATACGACGGAAGTGAGAAAACTATTCCAGAGTGACTTGCAGGGGACGATCAGCCGCTTCGGGATTGTGCAGAAAACCAAGATCTACCGCGAAGGGATTGCCATGGCCATCTCGGAAACGCCGGTGGATCGGGTGACTGCCGCCAAAGCTGCAGACGAGCTGATCAGCATGACCGGCATTCACGCCTCATTTGTTTTATTCCCCACAGGCGACAACCAGATCGCAGTATCAGCCCGATCTAATGGCAACATCAATGTACAAGTGATTTCCGAACTGCTGGGTGGTGGAGGAAATGCCGCTGCGGCCGGAGCACAGATCAAAGGCCTCAGCTTGGAGGAGGCCGAACAGAAATTGAAAGAAGCGATCGATCGTTATTTTGATGAGATTTAAACGAAAAGGGCTTTTTTTTCGTAGAAACTGATAAAGAGAGGTAACTGAGCAATGAAAGTGATTTTACAGCAAGATGTGAAGGGACATGGAAAACGGGGGCAGATGGCAGAAGTGTCCGATGGCTACGCCCGGAATTTCCTTCTGCCCAAAAAACTGGCTGTTCCTGCCAGTACGGATAATATGAATAAGATGATGATGCAGGATAAGGCAAAAAAAGCACAGATGGAGCAGGAAAAGGCGGAGGCAGCAGCCATTGCTGAAAAATTGAAGGAATGCGTAGTTAAGCTTCCTGCAAAAGCCGGTTCCGGTGGTCGTTTGTTTGGCGCTGTGACGTCAAAGGAAATCTCCGAAGCGCTGGAAAAGCAGTTTGGAGTGAACATTGCAAAAAGCAAAATTGTCCAAGAAGAGCCCATTAAGAATTTTGGATCCTTTGAGCTGAAGTGCAAGCTGGGCCACGAGATCAGCGGTACGATCTACGTGGTGGTGACCGAAGAGAAATAAGAAGAGCCGGCAGGTGATTGGGAATGAATGAAGAGCTATTTCTACGACAAATGCCTCACAGCGTAGAAGCAGAGCAATCCGTGCTGGGAGCTATGCTGATTGACCCACGCTGCATTCCCGATGTGATTGAAGCACTGAAGGGAGAGGATTTTTACCTTCAGGTTAACCGAGATATCTATGAGAGCATCTATGGTATGTTTCACTATTCCATGACGATTGACCCGGTCACTGTTCTGGAGCAGATGCGTCAGAATGGGGTTTATGATGAGAATCGTTCCCGCACCTACATTCTTCAGCTCATGGAGATCACCCCAACAGCCGCCAATGTAATGGAATATGTGTCGATCGTCCGGGACAAATCCCTGCTGCGGCGCATAGCAGAGACAGCGGGCGAACTTACGGTGCTGGTTCAGCAAGGGACGGATACGGCTCAAGCAGTACTGGAAGTTGCGGAGCAAAAAATCTATGCCATCCGACAGGGGAGAAACCCCAAGGGATTGGAGCACATTTCCTCTGTTCTCATTAAAGTGTTTGACCAGCTTAATCTCCTGGCTGCCAGCGATTCGGCCATTCCCGGGCTCTCCACCGGCCTTCCCGATTTGGATATGGCACTCACGGGGCTTAACCCTTCCGAGCTTATCTTGCTTGCGGCAAGACCTGGTATGGGTAAGACCTCTATGGCACTGAATATTCTTCTACACGCCGGAAAATATTCTGGAAAAACCGTGGTATTCTTTTCCTTGGAAATGAGTAAGGAGCAGCTAGCAGCAAGACTCATTGCAAGCGAAGCCTTTGTAGACGGGAAACGGCTCACGACGGGTAAGCTGACAGATGATGATTGGGACAAGGTAAGTCTTGCCGCTGCGTCACTGAACAAAACAAGTATTCTGATTGACGATAACCCCACCCTTTCGGTGGCCGACATGAACGCCAAGTGTCGCCGCGTGGAGCATTTGGGGCTGGTGATCATTGACTATCTTCAACTCATGCAGGCGGCGGGCGGAAAGAGTCACTCTGGCGGTGATAATCGGCAGCAGGTGGTGGCAGACATCAGCCGGGCACTCAAAATTATGTCCAAGGAGCTGAACGTGCCGATCCTATGCCTATCCCAGCTCTCACGCGCCAATGAAGCACGGGCGGATAAACGGCCCATGCTGTCCGATCTTCGAGAATCCGGAGCCATTGAGCAGGATGCAGATGTGGTTATGTTCCTTTACCGAGAGGATTACTATAACAAAGAGACCGAAAGTCACAATCTGGCGGAATGTATCATTGCCAAAAACCGCCGCGGCGAAACAGGTACCGTCCAGCTTCAGTGGTTGCCCGAGTTCACCTCCTTTTCTTCCTTAGAACGGAGACATTACAATGACGAATACTGAGTTTGAGGCACCGATCCGCGCCCTATGCACAGAATATGGGATGTTGCCAAAAGGGGAAACGGTTCTATGCGCCCTCTCTGGTGGAATGGATTCCATGGCACTGCTTCATGTGCTGTCCAGACTCAAGGGGATACTGGGGTTTTCCCTCTGCGCGGCGCATTATAATCACAGGCTGCGTGGCGAAGAATCGATACGAGATGCCGACTTTGTAGCAAGCTATTGTAGGGATCAGAATATCTCGCTTTTCCTTGGGGAAGGCGATGTCGAGCAGGAGGCAAAGAATCTGGGTCAAGGCATTGAGGAAACTGCTCGTAGTATGCGGTATGCGTTCCTGGAGGATGCAGCCCAAAAAGCCAAGGCGGCCCGGATTGTCACGGCGCATCACGCCGATGATAATGTGGAAACCGTACTGCTTCATCTCGTGCGAGGAACCGGTTTGCGGGGCCTTACAGGCATCCCACCTGTGCGCGGGATCATCGTTCGGCCACTCCTCACCACCTCCCGCCAGGAGATTGTAGAATATGTAAGGCTTCATCATCTACCCTTTGTGGAAGATAGCTCGAATGAAGACAATCGGTTTTCACGGAATCGGATTCGTCATCAGGTGCTGCCGATCCTGCAGGACATGAACCCAAACCTCACAGGCTCTGTGACGGCTACAGTTCGTTCGTTACGAGAAGATCAGGCCTATCTAGAAGCCCGGGCACTAGAGCTCTTTCGAGAGGCGCATCGCGCGGAAGACGGCATGGTGATTGCATCAAACTGTTTGGGGATGGTTCCCAAAGCGCTGGCTGTCCGTGTAATTCTGCGGATGCTGGAGGAGATTGAGGCCCCGACACCCAGTCAAATACACCTCCATGGGATCATTGCCATTGCGCAGGGATCCGATCCCTCCGCCTCTTTGCATTTGCCGGGCGGGGTTCTGGTTCAGCGAGTCTATGGAGACCTCCTCCTTGCTTGGGATTGGGAACACGAGCCCCTGCCGCCGCTCAAGGAAACCTTGCTCGAGCTTGGCGGGTTAACGGAGATCGGGGAATGGCAGGTAAGCTGCCACGAACGAATATGCCCGCCAGAGAGGCCACCCGATGACAGGACAGTATATTTAGATGTACAAAAAGTTCGCGGGCCGCTACTCCTTCGTAGCAGACAGACAGGGGATATGCTTGCACTACCGGGACGTCGGAGGAAGACCCTCAAAAAACTGATGATTGAAGAGAGGATTCCTAGACGCGTGCGGGAGCAGCTGCCTATTCTGTCGGATGGGGACGGTGTGGTTGCCGTAGCAGGTCTTGGACCGGATCGAACTCGTTTGGCAAGTGCCGGTCAACTGGCGTATGAACTATCCTTTGCAAAGAGAGAGACAGAATTAGGAAAGGTTGTTATGAAACATGGAGAGGGATATTGAACAGGTTTTATTCAGCAAGGAGGAGCTTTCCACCTGTGTGCATCGTTTGGCGGATGAAATCAATCGAGACTATGCGGGTAAGGCACCTGTTGTAGTTGGGATTCTGCAAGGCTCGTTTGTCTTTTTGGCAGATTT
>JAQSXW010000130.1 GCA_029256465.1 Evtepia sp. | reverse complement strand
CAATATGCAGCTTCAAGTTCGCAATCTCTTTAACATGACGATGAAGGCTAAGAGCACAGCAAGCAAAACACAGTCTGCGCCGGATGCCTCAATTCCCAAGGACGCACAGATCATTGACTACATGAAGTTAATGAAGGAAATGCAATAACTAAAAAAGCGCGTCTTTGCTTGACACGAAAGAGTAAGGAAACACAATATGGCAAAAAAGAAACAGTCCGAATCGAGTCAGAGGCCAATCACAAACGAAAAAGTGGAAGGGCTTCGTGCCGAGATTGTAGAACAACCCATCACGGAAACCCTAGAAGTCAACTACATGCCCTATGCCATTTCGGTCATTGTGTCCCGTGCGATTCCGGAGATCGATGGATTTAAACCATCCCACCGGAAGTTGCTGTATACGATGTACCAAATGAAACTCTTGGGCGGTTCACGAACCAAATCGGCCAACGTAGTGGGTGCCACCATGAAGCTGAATCCACACGGAGACGGAGCCATCTATGAAACCATGGTGCGCCTATCCAGAGGATATGGGGCGCTGCTCCATCCACTTGTGGATTCTAAGGGTAACTTCGGTAAAGTCTATTCCAGAGATATGGCCTATGCGGCTTCCCGTTATACGGAAGTCCGCCTAGATGCCATCTGCAATGAGGTTTTTCGTGATATTGAGCGTGATACCGTAGATTTTATGCCCAACTATGACGGCTCACTGATGGAACCAACACTACTCCCAACCACCTTTCCCAATATCTTGGTGAGTGCGAACCAGGGCATCGCAGTTGGTATGGCGTCCAACCTTTGCGGGTTTAACCTGGGGGAGGTATGCGATGCCACCATTGCACGGATTCGGGATGAACATGCTCACTTGATGGACACCTTGAAAGCGCCGGATCTGCCGACTGGAGGAGAACTGCTTTTTCAAGAGCAGGAACTTTCAGAAATCTACCGTACCGGCAGAGGATCGTTTAAGGTGCGGTCCAGATGGCGGCATGTTCCAAAAGAAAACCTAATTGAAATCTATGAAATTCCTTACTCCACGACCGTAGAAGCCGTGATCGCAAAGGTGACGGATTTGGTAAAGGCAGGCCGCATTCGGGAGATTGCCGACATGCGGGATGAAACGGATTTGTCTGGACTTAAACTGACTATCGACCTGAAGCGGGGGGTCGAACCGGATAAGCTGATGCAAAAGCTATTCCGGATGACCTCCCTTCAGGACTCCATTTCCTGCAATTTCAATGTTCTGGTGGAAGGGATGCCCCGCGTGATGGGCGTTGGGGAGATTTTAGACGCCTGGATCGACTGGCGCATGGTTTGTATCAAAAGACAGACGGCATTTACCATTCAGCAGAAGAAGGATAAGCTCCATCTTCTGCTGGGTCTGCGTGAAATTTTACTGGATATCGACCGAGCTATCCGGATTATTCGAGAAACGGAAGAGGATAGCCTCGTCATTCCCCATTTGATGCAAGGCTTTGGGATTGATGAAATCCAAGCGGACTATGTTGCGGATATCCGGCTGCGGAACATCAATAAGGAATATATCCTAAAGCGCCTTTCGGAAGTTGAGGAGTTAGAGCGGGATATTGCTGATCTTCAAGACTTAATGGAGAAACCGGCACGCATTCGCAAACTGATTGTAAAGCAACTGGAAGACGTGAAAAAGAAGTATGCCCTGCCGAGAAAAACTTCTCTCATCTATGAACATGAGCTGGAAGAAACCTACGATCCGGAAACAGAGGTTTCGGATTATCCTGTTTACGCCTTTTTGTCAAAAGAGGGCTACCTCAAGAAAATTACGCCTCAATCGCTGCGTATGAGTGGGGAACAGAAGTATAAAGAAGGGGACGGCCCCTATCTCAATTGGGAAACCACCAATCTTGAGGAGCTTTTGGTTTTCACCAATCGTATGCAGTGCTACAAGGTGCGCCTTTCTGACTTTGATGACAGTAAAGCAAGCCTTTTGGGTGATTATCTGCCAGCAAAGCTTGAGATGGAAGAAGGAGAGGCTGTGGTGTGGGCCTGTTTGGCTAAGGGCTACGCGGGACAAATTCTCTTATTCTTCGAAAACGGAAAGGTTGCCCGCGTGGAGGCAGGAGCCTATCAAACGGTCACTCGTCGGAAAAAGCTGACCGGTGCCTATTCAGATAAAAGTCCACTCGCTGCTGCGTTGCGCCTTCAAGAGGAAACGGAAGTGGCAATTTACTCCACAGAGGGGCGTGTGCTGATTTTTGGTACAGAGACGCTGACCACAAAAAATACGCGAAGCACACAAGGGGTTGCGGTCATGACACTCAAGCCAAAGTACCAAGTACAGTCGGCGGCATTTTTAGCAAGCTGTACGTTTGCAAACCCAACTCGCTACCGCGCCAGAAGCCTTCCGGCAGCAGGTGCACTTCTCAAAGAGGAAGATCGGGAGGAAGAGCAGTTATCTTTGCTGTAACGCTGCGACCCATGTCATAACCATGTGGTTTTGTGAAGGAGGAGAATGTGATGAAAAAATGGATGTCTTATCTTCGCTCCTACGCGGTGATTACTTTGGCTTCGGTCATCTATGCACTGGCGTTCAACATCTTTTATGCCCCCAATGACATTGCATTTGGCGGCGTAACCGGTATTTCACAAATGATCAA
>JAQSXW010000129.1 GCA_029256465.1 Evtepia sp. | reverse complement strand
CATCCAGAGTTGCCCCATGGTGCGGGCCTGATTATGATCAGCTTGGCATACTATACTCATTTTGTAAAGAATGCGCCCCAATTGCAGGAGCGTTTTATTGATATGGCAAAGGCGATGGGAAAAACAGGGGCAAAGGATCCAATGGATTTTGTGGAAGCTTTGGCAGAGTTACAAAAAGTCTGCGGGGTATCTCATCTAAAAATGTCTGACTACGGAATTAAACGGGAGGAACTACCCGATTATGTCCGTGATGCCAAGGCAACGATGGGCGGTTTGTTCCGTATGGATCAGATTGAACTGAGTGATGAGGATTGCCTGGCAATCTATGAGGCATCCTATCAGTAAGTCATATTAAAACCAAGAAACCCGGACGCATCAAGTTTGATGCGTCCGGGTGATTTTTTCAATTATGGTCGTTAGTCTAGCTTTGTACCACACTGAGTGCAGAACTTTTCTTCCGAACCGACGGTAGCTCCACAGTTAGGACAAAGAACTTCAACGATTTCTACCGGGTCTTCCTCAGGGTGTTCTGCTTCCAGTTTGGTTCCACATTCACGGCAAAATTTGCTCTCCGGTGGGTTTTTTGCTGAACAGGAGGGGCAAATAAAGGATCCGCTTAGGCTGGCAAGCTCCGCTTTAATGGAAGCAATCACAGCACGGGAAGTCTTAATTTCTTCGTAAAGCTGCATAATGCCTTCGTCATATTCCTGGCTTGCATCCAGGCTCGTTAAGAGACATTCTCCAATTTTTGCAGTTGATTCTTCAATTTTTTTCTCTTCGGTGTTGATCTTAAGATTCAACTTACCAATTTCAATTGCGCCGCTTGCTTTTTCAGTGGCGACATTCGCCATTTTGTTCAGTTTATCTAAAAATGCCATATAGGAGCGACTCCTTTCGACGGTCGTTATCTGTCTAAATCTAGTTTCTTAGTGTAAAATCGCGTTGAGCCAGTCCAGAAGTGAATGGATCAGAAATATGTTTTCATGGTATCGGTAGCCAGAGAAGAATCTGCGCTGATGGTGATCGTAAATTTGATGTTGTTCCTCTCGGCAAAACCGTTGAGCCATTTTAGGAAATCTTCTAACTCGGCAGAAGCGGGGTCAGAGGGGACGACCGTACATAGGCTATCAATGAAAACGTGAGTAATATCATAGTTGGAGGCATACAGTCCACTAATAAAGCCTTTTAAGAATGTAAAATTGTTCGTAGCGAAGTTACTAGAGTCAATCAGTCTGACGCAATTGCTAATGTCAAATGTCAGTTTGGAGCCGGACTCAATACAGATGACGTTCCCAATTTCGTTGTCTGCAGCGTAGTTAATAAGTTCGATCAACTGCTTGGTCTTTCCGGTGCCTTTCGCGCCCATAATTACACGAACCATTGTACTCACTCCTTACATTAATTATAACAAAGGTGTCTGCTTTTTGGACTGATTTTATGGTATCATTTCACAAGTGAAATTGCAAGCGATTGCAAGAAGATTATCAAAAAGTTAACAGAATCGTGCTTCCAATGTTTCACGTTGTTTTTCAAGGCCGGGGCGACCCAAGAGAGCCAGCATATTCATTTTATAAGCCTCCACACCTGGCTGGTCAAAGGGATTGACTTTCAAAAGGTAGGCAGATAAACCGCAGGCATACTGAAAGAAATAGATGAGTCGGCCTACATCTTCTGGACAGCGCCTAGAAAGACGGATCAGCAAATTGGGCACGCCGCCATCCACATGGGCAAGTAGGGTTCCGCGGAATGCTTGCTGAGAGACCTCCTGTAAATCTTGGCCTTGGAGAAACGCTAAACCGGAATTGGCATCAGGCGTCTTTGGCAGTGGGCAGTGAGTGAGGGAATTGTCAAAATGAAGTACAGTTTCTAGAAGAATGCGCTGACCGTCTTGAATGTATTGGCCCATGGAATGCAGATCAGCGGAAAATTCGGCTGTGGCAGGGAAAAGGCCACAGCCATTTTTCCCTTCGCTTTCGCCAAACAATTGTTTCCACCACTCACCAAAGCAGCGAAAATATGGATCATGGCTCGCCAAAAGCTCCACTTGTTTGCCTTGACCATAGAGGGCATGCCGGGCAGCGGCATACTGCCAGGCCGGATTGTGTTCGCCCGGATGAGAAAGGATCTCTCTCATTTGTTTGGCACCTTCCAGCAGGTCGTCAATGTCGATGCCGGAGACGGCAATGGGCAGTAGGCCAACCGCTGTGAGGACGGAGTATCGCCCTCCAATGTCGCATGGAATGGCAAACGTGTCATATCCTTCTGTTTCGGCCATCTGTTTTAAAATGCCGTGTTCCGGGTCGGTGGTGACATAGATTCGCTTTCGCAGTTCCTCGGGAGAATACTTTTCCGCCAAGAGGTTACGTAGCAGAAGGAAAGCAGCGGAGGTTTCAATGGTAGTACCCGATTTGGAAATGACATTAATAGAGACATCTTTATTATGTAGCAAAAGGCGCAGGTCATTCCATGCATCAGAAGAAAGAGTGTTCCCTGCGAAGAAAATCTGAGGTGCATTTCGCTCCATCAAATTATAGTTTGGTGAACGCAACAGCTCCAGTACGGCCCGGGCACCCAGATAAGAACCACCGATTCCCACGACCACAAGAACGTCAGACTGATTGCGTATCTGCTGTGCAGCAGCTTTAATATGCGAGAGTTC
>JAQSXW010000128.1 GCA_029256465.1 Evtepia sp. | reverse complement strand
GGAGTTGATGTAACGCAAACTTACCATAGTCACAGATGATGGTATGTCCGGCGTTTGCACCCCCTTGATATCGAATGACTACATCGGATGCCTCCGAAAACAGATCGGTGATTTTTCCCTTTCCCTCGTCACCCCAATTGGCGCCAACTACTGCTTTCACCACAATGGATTCCTCCTAAATTAAAATGGGACAGTTCATTATAGCGCGAGATTGTGCTCCATGCAAGAGAAAGGAGATGAAATTCCGTCATTTCTCCGACTTTTTGTAAGATCAGAAGAAAGTGACCCTTTACATTCACGATTTACTGTGATAAAATATCAAACAAATGAAACAAGGAGTTGTGAACGGTGAAAAAATCTCCCAAGGAAAGCAACAATCTCCTTTATGAGAGTATCCTGAAGCTGGAAACGGTGGAAGAATGCCGCAATTTTTTACAGGATCTCTGTACAGTATCAGAATTATGTGCCATGGAGCAGCGGATTGAAGTGGCAATGTATCTGCACGATGGTATGATCTATAATGATATTTTGGATCGAACTGGTGCCAGTAGTGCTACCATTAGTCGGGTGAATCGTTGCCTGCGATATGGCGCAGACGGGTATCAGAGCATTCTTCCGCGAGTGAGTGAAGTTTGGAATGCACAGAAGAAAGAGTGAATGGGTTTGAGAAATTACGGCTTATTGGCCGCTTGTTATGATGGCTTTACGACGGATGTAAACTATCCGCGCTGGGCAGACTACGTAGAAAGGCAGTTTGCCCGTGCCAGTCGGCCGATCCACACGGTGCTGGATTTGGCCTGTGGAACAGGAACACTTTCTTGGATTCTTGCTGATCGGGGTTACGAGATGATTGGTGTGGATCTTTCGCCGGATATGCTGTCTCAGGCTATGGAAAAATCACTCGAGACAGTACAGGAAGCGCCCGTATTTCTCTGCCAATCAATGGACAAGCTTGATCTCTACGGTACAGTTGACGCTTGTATATGCATGTTGGACAGTGTCAATCATGTCATCCATCCAAAGAAGCTCCGCCAGGCCTTTTCTCGTGTTCATCTTTTTTTAGAACCAGGTGGCCTATTTTTATTTGATGTGTTAACACCCATGCACTTAGAGAACTTAGATGGTGGGATGTTCCTGGACGAGACAGAGGATGCCTATTGCGTGTGGAGAACTGAATATGAAAAGCGCCGCAAAATCTGTACCTATGCCATGGATTTATTCCTCAAAGAAGGAGATCGCTGGGTACGAGAGCAGGAAGTGCATCAGGAGTATGCATATTTGTTGGAAGAATTAACTGCATACTTGGAAGAAGCCGGATTTTGCCAAATTCGGCAGCATGGAAACTTAAAGATGCGCCTACCGCAAGAAGCGGAAGGGCGGATCTTTTTTACAGCTTGGAAGAAAGGATACTAGAACATGGATCATATTATCAGAATGATCGCGAAGGACGCACCCATTAAAGCAATGGCAATCAGTGCTACTGGCCTGGTAGCGCGTGCTCAGGATATTCATAAGACCTGGCCAGTGGCGACAGCCGCTCTTGGACGGACGTTGATGGCAGCTTCCCTCATTGGGAATACCCTTAAGGAGAAAGACGGATCTGTCACCATTCGAATCAATGGGGGCGGGCCGCTTGGCAGCATACTAGCAGTCTCCGACAGCACTGGCAATGTACGTGGGTATGTTCAGAATGCACAGATAGAGTTGCCATCGAAGAAACCGGGAAAGCTGGATGTCGGGGCTGCGGTGGGTCAAGATGGGTCACTCACTATTATAAAGGATCTTTGCCTGAAGGAACCCTATGTTGGAACAGTAAAACTGGTATCTGGGGAGATTGCGGAGGATATTACCGCTTATTTTGCAGATAGCGAACAAATTCCTACGGCTTGCGCTTTGGGTGTGTTGGTAGATCGAGATGATTCAGTATTGACTGCGGGTGGCTATCTGATTCAGCTTTTGCCCGGTGCTGATGATGAATTGATTGAGGCAGTGGAAGAGGGAATTGCAGCCTTGGGTGCGGTGACGCCCGCTCTACAGAGTGGTATGGGGCCCGAGGAACTTCTCAGGAAAGTCCTGCATCAGTTTGAGTTGGAGCTATTGGAGACCATTCCAGTGGACTATCGATGCTATTGCAGCCGGGAACGGATGAAAACGGCGCTGATTAGTATCGGAAAAGAGGAGCTTGCTGCGATCCTTGCGGAACAGGGGAAGGCGGAATTAACCTGCCAATTCTGCGATTCGGTCCAAGTATTTGAACAGGCAGAACTAGAGGAGCTGCTGGCCTCTTTATAAAAGAGACCAGCAGTGTAAAAGAGCAAAATCCTGCCCAAGGGTCTCAATTTAGAAAACTCGAAAAATATTCGGAAATGTGGTTGACAAAGCAGGGATTTTCTAGTACAATAGGCTTCGCCGCTTGAGGGAAAGCACGAGGGAGCATAGCTCAGCTGGGAGAGCACATGCCTTACAAGCATGGGGTCACAGGTTCGATCCCTGTTGTTCCCACCAAGTGGCTCGGTAGTTCAGTTGGTTAGAACGCCGGCCTGTCACGCCGGAGGTCGAGGGTTCAAGTCCCTTCCGAGTCGCCATTGGACACAATCTGTGTCCGATTTGCCTCTGTAGCTCAGTCGGTAGAGCAGCGGACTGAAAATCCGCGTGTCGTTGGTT
>JAQSXW010000127.1 GCA_029256465.1 Evtepia sp. | reverse complement strand
ATTGGTACTCCTTACGCAATGAACCGATCCCCAAAATAAACCAGGTTGAAATACCTGATTATAATCCGAACAAACCGACTGCCACAGTTCTTTTGGGGAGTCCAACCACTGAAGTATTTGATTTTTTGGTTCCCTATCAAATGTTAGCGATGACTAAAGCTTATAATGTGTTCGCCATTGCTCCTGACAAAAATGTTACCTCGTTAACAGGTGGTCTTGATTTGTTGCCACATTATTCTTTTGAAGAAATGGATCAATTGTTAGGTAAAAGTCCAGATCTCATTGTGATCCCATACATGCCCTTAGAAAATCAGGAAAAATATAAACCTGTGCGTGAATGGATCCAAAAACATTCGGACACGTTCATTCTGAGTATATGTGGAGGGGCTGTCAATGCGGCAGATGCGGGATTATTAACAGGAAAATCATCAACTGTGCATTGGCAATTCTTTGATCAAATTAAAAAGTCATTCACGGATATAAACTGGATAAGGGACCAACGATATGTAGTGGGTGGAGAAAAAATAGTATCCTCGGCAGGTCTCACATCAGGAATCGATGCTACCCTCTATGTCATTTCCCAGCAGCTGGGCAAATCAATGGCCGAAAAAATTGCAGCTGACATGAATTACCCTACCTACCACTTTGTGAATAATCCAAAGGTTGATCCATATTACATGGATAGGAGCGAAATCATTTACCTGTTTAATCAAGCATTTCAGTGGAACCAGACACAGACAGGCGTATTGTTATACGATGGTATGGATGATGGCGAGTTATCCGCGATATATGATACGTATGCGGCTTCAGGAACGACGAAAGTCATTTCTATATCAAGCAATGAGCAACCGATAGTCACAAAATATCATCTGAACCTGATTTCTAAATATCAAATTCAGAATGCTCCTCAGTTAGATCGCCTCATTGTTCCAGGCACCGAGGCAAAAATATTGGGAGCCGAGGAAGTAGAAGCATGGATTGCGAGCGGAAAGAGCGTTAAGCCTGAATTCTTGCATAGCGATTCTACGAAGAGATTTATGTTTGATGCTCCACTTGAAGATTTAGCTAAACAGGAGGATAAGCTGACTGCAAAATTTGGAGCAAAGCGTTTGGAGTATCGTGCAGACTATTTGCAGCTAGAGGGTGATCCATTCTCAATTGAAGCCTTTGGAGTACCACTATTTCTAGCCACTATCAGTTTGCTGTTTGCATACTTTATTGATAGACGTTTTTTAGTAAAGGAATCAACGAAAAGATTATCGAACAAAACCAAAGGACAATCACGATTCAACTGAAGGTTTGGTAATCGAAGCGATGTGTACAGGACGCAGATTCAAGCATTTACTCGCAGGGTGGGGAGAAATCCCCGCCTCTTCTTGTTAGGTGTGGCACCGAGCTTTTGTGAGCTCTCTTTTTTTTGTTCCGAAGGCAATCCTTTTCACAATAGCAGGAATTAAAGAAGTTCTTTGCGAAAAAGAAAAGACAACTGACAAATTCGCTCGTATTGGCAGTGTATCATCTACTTTCTGGAAGGCGAGGGCATGTATATGAAACCGAAAGTGATTATTTATAAAAAAGTGGAACCAAGTGTACTCGAGTACGTCCAGGAAGCCTGTGAAGTCGTCTATTTTGAGCAGCTTCATGCCGATAATATGCAGGCGTTCTACGAAGTATTAAAAGAGGCAAAGGGACTGTTAGGAACGGGTCTGAAGGTAAATGACGAGCTGCTGGAAAAGGCACCGAACCTGCAAATCGTCAGTAATGTGGGGGTGGGCTACGACAATCTGGATGTACCTGCGCTCACTAGACACGGTGTAATGGCAACTAACACGCCCAATGTGCTGAATGAAACAGTGGCAGACACCATGATTGGTCTGATGCTCGCAACCGCACGGCGTATCCCGGAGCTGGATCACATGATCAAGTCTGGCAATTGGACGTCGCACATCACGCCTGAGTATTACGGGGTGGACATGCACCACAAGACGCTTGGGATCATCGGGATGGGGCGCATTGGTGCTGCTATCGCAAAACGTGCCCATTTTGGCTTTGGAATGAATGTCTTGTACCACAATCGATCCCGGAATGAAGAGGTAGAGAAAACCTATCAGGCCACGTATTGCAGCCTCGAAGAGCTTTGTCAGGAGGCGGATTTCATCTGTTTGATGGTTCCGTTAAGTGCAGAAACAACCAAGCTGATCGGGGAAAAAGAATTCCGATTGATGAAGAAGTCGGCCATTTTTGTGAATGGCTCACGCGGCGCCACAGTAGATGAGGAAGCACTGGTTTCGGCCTTGCAAGAAGGAGAGATTTTGGCAGCGGGGCTGGATGTCTTTGTGCAAGAGCCGGTAGACCCGAAGCATCCACTCTTGTCTATGCCAAATGTGGTTACCCTGCCTCATATTGGATCGGCTACATGGGAAACGAGACAGGCGATGGTGCAATTCGCAGCAGAGAACTTCGTGCAAGGAATTCTTGGAAATCGACCACCCGCGCTGATAAATCCGGAAGTGCTGGAAATCGAAAAATAGACAGCTACGGCAAAAGACAACGGACGACGTTGTCTTTTCCTTTTTAGAAGCCAGGAATGCTTGGGTAGAAAACCTTCTGGAAAGAAATCTCCCCATATCGAAACGTCTGGACATTAGAAAAGCAGAAAGACGTGACCGGGTTGTTGAGCCTTCCTTGTGATCAGGAATAC
>JAQSXW010000009.1 GCA_029256465.1 Evtepia sp. | reverse complement strand
CTCCCGCTCTGCGTCATAGCCCAGAGAAACAAGCAACATCTTGGCCGCCTGAGTGCAGGTGATACTCGTATCGGGATTGAAGCCACTGTTTCCTATGCCAGACACGATGCCGAGGGATGTGCAATATTCAATGTAAGGCTCCGCCCAGTGACCCTTGATATCCTTAAAGCTGGAGGTCTCCTTTGTGCCTAGCGTCGGCTCTTTTCCACTATTCAAGATGATACAGATCGTCTTGGCCATCTCAGCGCGAGTTACTTGCCCTTGTGGATCAAAGACTCCATTGTCCCTTCCTTGGATAATCTTCAGGGCGACAGTTATTTCAACCGCCTCAGTATTCCTTATTTTATCCTGATCTGAAAACGCAGCACTTGTGCCGACGATCAGCAAACTCATCATGATTGCCATTGCCACAATAAGCTTCAGCACCTTCATAAAGCTACCCTCCTTTTTCGTGTTTGGAATTCCCATTCTTCTCGGTCTTTTGGCAAACTGCACGAAGAAATAGGGAAATTATAGTTGGTTTATTTTATCATAATAGCAAGCATTTTCCTCCCTATCTAGAGGTTGCAATTGAATGTAACGCAATTGTAATAGAAGCTAGTCGTCAATTTAAAAAAAGAAGGGAACCTTCTACACCAGAAGGTTCCCTTCGTAAGATTTTAGACACTCAACCCTTGTCCACCGAAGCCATATACTGAATCAAATCCACCGTTTTGCTAGAATACCCCACCTCGTTGTCGTACCATGCCACTACTTTTACAAAGTGGTCATTCAAGGAGATACCTGCTTTGGCATCAAAGATAGAGGTATGGTTGTCTCCCAAAAAGTCGGAGGAAACCACATCCTCATCTGTATAACTCATGATACCCCTTAGATCACCTTCGGAGGCCTTCTTCATTACGGCACAGATTTCCTCATATGTGGCCGCCTTTTCTAGGGAGGCCGTCAAGTCTACCACTGAAACATCCAATGTGGGAACGCGCAGGGACATACCGGTCAGTTTTCCGTTCAGCTCTGGAATTACCTTGCCAACTGCCTTGGCTGCTCCTGTGGTGGAGGGAATAATGTTCCCCGAAGCGGCCCGACCACCTCGCCAGTCCTTTTTAGAGGCACTGTCTACGGTCCTTTGGGTTCCGGTGATGGAATGCACGGTGGTCATGAGTCCCTCCTTGATTCCAAAATTCTCATGCAATACTTTCGCTAGGGGAGCCAGACAGTTCGTCGTACAGGATGCATTTGAGACCATCGTCATCTCACTGCTATAAGATGTGTGGTTGACTCCCATCACAAAAATAGGGGTATCGTCCTTGGGCGGTGCAGAAAGCACTACCTTTTTTGCGCCTCCATCCAAATGGCCCTTCATTTTGCTCTGTTCTGTAAACTGACCTGTGCTTTCCACAACATAATCTGCGCCCACCTGACCCCAGGGAATCTGCGCAGGATTCGCCTCCTGAAAAATCCGAATCTTATGTCCATTTACAACCAAACAGTCTCCATCTGCAAACACTTCGCCGTCAAAGCGGCCATGCATGGTATCATATTTGAACATGTAAGCCATGTATTCCGGATCTGCACCCAGATCGTTTATGGCCACAAACTCCACGTCTGGACGGTTGATTCCCTGCCGAAGCACCAATCGTCCGATCCGGCCAAAGCCGTTAATGCCAATTTTCACCTTCATGATTGATAGCATCCTTTCACACAATAAGATGGGATTGATATAATGTGGTAGCAGCATCTGTGCCAAAGGCGGAAAGCTCCGTCTTCAAACCAATCAGTACAATTATAGCGCAACTCTATGAGAAAAGGAAGAGAAAAACAGAAAATCCCGTTATTCTTCGTGAATTATTGGTTATTTTTCCCTTGCAAATCCGACAAACGTTTGATATGATTTCGTTGCTATTTTTATTGGAACCCAAAGGGCTATTACACCTTGAGTGCCAATGGTAGGAGAATACAGTATGGATCTGAACCTCTTTAATTTACATCAGATATTTGACCCCTTTCCCGAAGCGGTTGTTTTGTTACAAGAATCAAGAGTTCTATTTGCAAACCCTGCAGGAGAAGCCCTGATTTTCATTCAGGATAAGACCTTTTTGCAAACGCTTTCTGAGCTGCTGCCGGAGCAAAGCGGCGACATTCAATACGCCTTGGATGCCGTCCGGTTACATATTACGATTTCCGTTCTGGAATTCGGCAAGCTTCTGATACTACGTCCCATCAGTAAGCAAGAGACCTTTTCTGCCCACTCCAACGTTCCTTCTCAGATGAGAAGCCATTTATCTAATCTTGCTGCTACCACAGAGCAGCTGGCCGATCGCCTAAGCAAGGAAGAAAAACTAGATGATTATCAAGATCTTTTGTCAATTCAACTCCAAGCCATTTACCGTATTTTACGCATGATCCATCAACAGGAGCTTTCCTGCGATGATTGGGAGCAGGAGTATCCACTTGGTCCTCTTGACTTGGCCCTATGCTGCCGTGTCCTGTCTTACGAACTTGGCGCTTATATTGCAAAAGAAGGTCCTAACGTTACTTATCGATCTGAGCTTTCCAACCTTTTTCTCACAGGAAACAAAAAACTATTGGAGCACATGGTCTTATCCCTCCTTTCCAATGCCATTAAATCTGCAGGGAAAGATGGTGCGGTAGAGTTAAACCTAATTCGAAAAAAGGGTCGAGTACTGATCTCAGTCTGGGATAGTGGTCTTGCAATTCCCGAGGATCGGCTTCTTTCCTTGTTTTCCAACCAAAGTGCTTCCACTCTGCCTCGTCCCAACGAAGGTGCCGGACTAGACCTCTGGATCGCCCATCGCATTGCATTGTTTCATCATGGAGTCATCATGGCGGCAAACCGTCCAAACGGCGGTACAGAGTTTACTGTCTCTTTGCCCATAAGGGCACCGAAACAGCTTGCCGCTCAGTGCGACGACCCGCACTTCAAAAACGAGGGGTTTTCTCCGCTACTCATCGGTCTGGCTGATGCCCTTCCAGGGCAGGCCTTCCGGCTTCTTGTAGAGCCATAGTCCGCTTACCCCGGCATTGCATTTCCTTGAGGGCGTTGGACAAGTGATGTCTGGCGCCGCCTTTTTTCTCTTTTTCCTTGATTCTAATGCTGCTTTTGTGATACTGTGTTAAGGAGCAACAAAACATTTGAAAACATTGGCGCTTCCTGCGCTAATCTTAACGGGTAGGTGAACTCTAAGTTGAGGCATAATACTCGCGTACTCGGCATTTTTAGCATCGTTATGAGCACACTGATTTTCAGCACAATGGAAGTCATGCTGAAGTTGCCTGCCGTCAGTGGCGTTTTCCATCCCATGCAAATCACGGTTGATCGTTTTTTGATTGGTGGCCTATGCCTGATTCCCTTTGCCATTGCCTCCTTAAAAAAGAAGGAGGTAACGCTTACTCCCGCCCACCTGCGCTATTTCGCTCTCACTGGTTTACTTTGCGTTCCCCTGAGCATGGTGTTATTTCAGCTATCCGTTGTTTATGGTCACGCTAACGTTGTGGCTGTCTTGTTCAGTGGCAACCCCATTTTTGTCACCTTTTTGGCCTTTCTGATCTTGCGAGAAACCATTCACTGGAATAACATTTTAGCTCTTCTGTTCGAAGTCTCAGGGATTATCGCCATCATCAATCCTTTTTCATCGAACACAACGGTGAACCTCTTAAGCGTAGGTCTTGTGATCATGAGTGCCCTGCTTTTCTCCCTTTACAGCGTTTTAGGAAAACGCATGACCAAAACCTACGGTGGTATCGTGGTCACTTGCTTCAGCTTTCTCTTTGGCAGCGTGGAGCTTTTTGCCCTGCTTGTGCTGGGACACCTTGTTCCAGTAGCGCACTTCTATCATTCCATTGGACTCTCCATCTTTTGTGATGTTCCCTTTCTTGCAGGCATTAGTAGCGCTACCCTTCCTTATTTCTTATTCATCTGCCTGATTAATAGTGCAGCCGGCTATGTATTCCACATGCTGGCGATGGAAAAAACCAATGCACATATGACAAATCTCATTTTTTTCTTTAAACCAATCCTTGCTCCCATCATTGCTTTTCTCGCTTTACACGAGGCAATTACGAGCAATATGGTGGTAGGCATTGTCTTCTTTCTGCTTGGAAGCTTGTCTGGTATTCTTCCCACTATGCTGCGAAGCAGACATGAAACAGCGCTCTCTACGCCAACAGCAAAATAATAGAATGGTTCTCCCCATAATCTCAAACAGGATTATGGGGAGAATTTTTAGCATTTCTTAGCAGGAAAGGAGCGTATTCGAAGTAATTCGAATACGCTCAAAAAATTCATCTGTATTTTTTCGTCAATTGGACAATCTAGGGATAGATAAGATCAAAAGATCTCCGGCGGTTCGTCCTTCTCCGGGGGATGCGGCAAAGAAGACGGATTATCCTCTCCCCCTTCTGATAGAGTTTTCGGTCGATCTCTTGGAGGAATCCATTCTCTCTCGATCGGCTTCTCCTCTGGCTCGGCAGCTTCCTCCGGATTTCGGCCTTCCATGATCGCCATCAGTTCTCCTCCGGTAATGGTCTCCTTTTTTAGGAGGTAGGTAGCAATCTCGTCCAGCTTCTCTCGATGTTCTTGTAGCATGGCAATCACGGAATCATGGCAGAGGTCAATGATCTGCCGAATTTCCTTGTCAATATCCGCTGCAGTGTCCTGCGCACAGGTAAGCCCCATGGCACCGTCCAGATACTGATTCTGTACGGTAGCCAGACCCATCATACCAAAGTGGTCGCTCATCCCGTACATGGTGATCATCTTTCTAGCCAAGTCTGTGGCGCGCTCAATGTCGTTCGCAGCGCCGGTGGTACGAGTATGGAACACCACTTCTTCTGCGCAGCGACCCGCCAAAAGCACACGGATTCTATCGTACAATTCATCCCGATCCATTAGGAAACGTTCCTCCTCGGGGGTCTGCATCGTGTAACCTAAAGCGCCCTGGGTGTGTGGCACAATTGTAATCTTAGTCACTGGCTCTGAGTTTTTTTGCTTGGCAGCTACCAAAGCGTGCCCCACCTCATGATAGGCAATCAGCTTCTTTTCTTGTTCGGTGAGAACCGTCCCCTTCTTTTCAGCACCGGCAATCACCAATTCAAAGGAAGCCAAAAGATCTCGCTGGTTCACCGCATGGCGACCCATACGAACTGCTCTCAGTGCAGCTTCATTCACCAAGTTTGCCAAATCTGCACCAACACAGCCAGCAGTTGCCTGGGCAATCTTGTTTAAATCAACATCTTCTGCCATCCGAATGCGACGGGTGTGTACCTGCAAGGTTGCCAAACGACCAGCCAGATTGGGCCGATCTACGGTAATTCTCCGGTCAAAACGGCCAGGACGAAGCAGTGCCTTATCCAGCACTTCGGGCCGGTTTGTGGCAGCCAATACGATGACACCTTTCGTGGGGTCAAAGCCATCCAGTTCCGCCAAGAGCTGATTCAAGGTCTGTTCCCGTTCGTCGTTTCCACCCAGGCGGCTATCTCGACTTTTCCCAATGGTATCAATCTCGTCAATGAAGATGATACAGGGAGCAACCTTAGCTGCCTCCTTAAATAGGTCACGCACACGAGAAGCACCCACACCTACAAACATTTCAACAAAATCAGAACCGGATATCGAGAAAAAGGGGACCCCAGCTTCTCCAGCTACTGCCTTCGCCATCAGGGTTTTTCCTGTACCCGGTGATCCCACCAGCAATGCACCTTTGGGTAACTTCGCACCGATTTCGGTGTATTTCCTCGGGTTATGAAGGAAATCAATAATTTCCTGAAGGGACTCCTTTGCTTCATCCTGTCCCGCCACATCAGCAAACGTAACACCAGTAGAACGTTCCATATATACTTTTGCATTTGCCTTACCGACTCCGCCAAGTCCTCCCATGCCGCCCCCCATCCGGCGCATAATGAGGAAAAAGAACCCCATAATCAGCACCATAGGGAGCACAATATTGAGAAGGAAGGTAAACAAATAGGATGTCTCCTTCGGCATCGCAAAGGTTGGGTCAACACCATGTTCTTCCAGAAGGGGCATCACTCTTGAAGCCAATAGTTCATCCGAAATCGGAGCAGTTACAATCGTTTTTGCCGTATTCTTTTTCAGCAAATCCTGAAAGGATGGATTTCCCTGCTTGGAAACAGCATTTGAAGTTGATTCCGTTTCATTCCCTGTTGTGCCATTTTGATTGGTCTGCCCTTTCATTGTCAGGGTATATTGGTTCTTATCAAGTTCTACTGAAGCGATCTTATCTTCTTCGATCATTTGGATAAATTCTTTATAGGAAATGACTTTCACTTGGGATTCACCCAATTTTATGCCAATAAAATTGAGCAGAATGGTGATCCCAATGGCCCAAAGTATAGCTGTAAAAATTAAATTGCGCTTTTTCGGTCCCTCGGGTCCTTTATTTTGGTTAGGATTCAAAGGTATTACCCTCCTAATTTGAATGATTCTCTTAATTTTTTCTATTGTATGTATTTCTTTCCCGTGTTATTGCGGAAATTGCACCCCGTTAGGGGAAAGAATTCCTACCATAGTGTATGTTAATATATCATATCCCTTTTTTAAAAGCAAGAATCGCCCTGTAAACTTTCTTTAAACGCCGATGTTCCTTAACAAGACAAAGTTTTTCGATTCAAAAGAAAATTCCTTTTTCTTATAAAGATTTCGTGCTATAATTCTAACTGTATGTCTAACAAATCGGCACACGCTGCGTTGAGATAGGAGCTTATATGAAAGAAAAGAATACGAAGCGCCCGGAGGCCGACATTCCGGAGGCCATGCCCGACGGTGTCATCGAAGGCCGCAATGCGGTAATCGAGGCACTTCGTGCGGGAACGGTGATTGATAAAATTTATCTTGCCAAGGGTGAGACCGATGCTTCCCTAGGTCACATTGCGTCTACTGCCCGTAATCTTGGAGTTGTCGTAGTAGAGGCAGATCGACGGAAGTTGGATGGGATGAGCCGAACTCACTCCCACCAAGGCGTTATCGCTTTAGCAGCAGTGCGAGAATATGTTTCCCTGGATGATATTTTGCGCCTTGCCCGAGAAAAGGGCGAGGCTCCACTCATTGTCGTTTGCGACGAACTGTCCGATCCGCATAATCTGGGTGCTGTGATCCGAACGGCGGAATGCGCCGGTGCCCACGGGGTAATCATCCCTAAACGGAGGAGTGCAGGACTCACTGCCATTGTTGCGAAAACCTCCGCCGGTGCGGTATCCCATGTGCCAGTGGCGCGGGTTCCAAACTTACCCTCCCTGCTGAAAGAGCTAAAGGAGGAAGGCCTCTGGATTTTTGGTGCCGACGCCACAGGTAATGTATCCCTCTACGAGGCGGATTTGAAAGGTCCTGCTGCCATTGTCATTGGCTCTGAAGGGACGGGAATGGGCCGTCTTGTCCGTGAAACTTGTGATTTTTTAGTAAGCATTCCCATGCGTGGAAAGCTCAATTCCCTAAATGCCAGTGCCGCAGCAGCTATCATGCTTTATGAAGCCGTCCGCCAGCGTCTAAACTAATCCAGAAGCTCAAGAGAAAACAGGTGATTCCATGCCAGAAGATAAACAGGAATTGAATCAAAAATCATATGCCCTTGACGATATTCTTCTCGAGGTTTCCAACTGGTCCTCAGCAAAAAAATTAGAAACTGATCAAACAGCAACAGAGGAAGTGGCCTCGCCGGAGGAACCCACGCTTCCAGAGTCTGAAGAATCTGGAAGCGCGGAACAGGAGGTGCCTGCAGCTCCAGAACAGGGGGAAGCGGAATCCTTACCAGCTGTGGCAAGCACAGAGGATCTGCAAGAAGCTTCGCAAGCTGAGGAACCTGACAAAGAAACTCAGGAAACCTCACGGGCCGAGGTGCCTATCGAAGCTCCCCAGGAAAGCCCACAAGAAACACAGATAGAAACAGACCCTTCCAAAGAAGTAAATAAGGAAGCCCTAAAAGAAGAGACACAAAAAGGCCCCCTTGAGGTTCAACCAAAGGCCGCTCCGAATAATCTGATTCCCCTTTACCCACAGAAGGAAGCCGAAACCATCCGGGAATTGGTGTTATTGGCGGCCAGACGTCTGAGGCTGTGGCTTCGCCTACGGCACGATCAAGCTACTAAGCCAAAATTTCAGTTAAAAAAACTAAAAAAGCCAACCTCGCGCTTCAAGCTAAAGGATTTTCCCACTTTGCCACCCCCGCCCGATCGACCGCCAAAAGAATTAGCGCAAGAGTACGGAAACGGCCTTTCCTCCCTTCGCTTACAAAGTACTGGGATACTATTTTGTGCGCTGATTCTCATCATTCTCGCCTTTCTTTGTACAACAAATGCTTTCCCCCTTCCCGCCTTTTTCAAAGACACCTCCACCATGAGTTGGATTAGTTTGGCTGTCTTTCTCGTTGCTGTTTTATTAAGCGGCAAGGTTTTGGGTAAGGGAGTCCAAACTTTACTGAAAAAGATACCTGGAATGGAGACGGTAGCTACCTTAGCCTGCGCAGCGGTACTAGCAGACGGGCTAACCATGCTACTGACTTCTGTTCGCCCTGCCAGCTTACCTTTATTTGCACCAGCCGCCCTGATCTTGGGTTTTCAAATGTTAGGCACATACTGGAAGAGACAGGAACTTCGGCTGACTTGCCGCACGGCGTCCATCGCCTCGGAGCCAGACCTCATGACAATTGAGCCTTCTCAGTGGAATGGAAAGGCGGTTTATCGCCGTCGCCCAGGATCCATTTCCGGCTTTGGAAGTCAAGTACAACAAGAGGATGCTGCTGAACGGTCATTTCGGTTTTTCGTTCCCATCCTTCTTGTTGCAGCACTGCTTTGCTCCCTTGCCGCTACCGTGCTGCAAAAACACCCCAATCTATTTTTCTGGTCACTCTCTGCCACTTTAATTGCCGCCTCCACTTTAAGTGGTTGTCTCTGCTTTAGCATGCCCTTTCGTGGGCTATCCCGCCGCCTTAGCAAGCTTGGCGTTGCTTTGGCTGGTTGGCCTGGAGTTCAAAATGCCAGAGCCAGCAGCGGCCTTTTGATAGAAGATACCGATCTCTTTCCTCCCGGCTATATTGAGCTTTCGAGTTACCGTCTTTTTGGTGGGTTTGGACCAGAAAAAGTCCTATCCGTGACTGCCTCTCTCATCCGCGCCTCCGGTAGTGGTCTGGATCCCGTTTTTGATACTCTTCTTCGTACTGAGACGGGCAGATATGTCACCGTGACGGAGTTGGAGGTTCAAAACGACGGCATTTCTGCTCATGTGTTTGGAGAAACGGTATTGGTAGGCAATTTAAGCTTTTTAGAACGAATGGGTATCGATATCCCAGTTGGAGTGCGCGTGAAAACTGGCGTATTCTGCGCCATTGACGATTCATTTGCGGGACAGTTTATTTTAACCTATTCCATGCACAAAACCTTTCCGCCAGTAATGGATGCTCTTACGAGCAATCGAATCATCCCTGTACTCATTGCTCTAGACTTCAATCTCGTTCCCTCCGTTCTACGCCGACTATTTCGATTCCCTTGGGATAAGATGGCTTTCCCCGACTTAAGTCAACGAGAAAAGCTTCTTCGTGCACCTCTGCCACGTGAAACAAGCCTATTGGCTGTCCTTTGTCTAGAGGGACTCACCCCACTCGCCACTGCTGCGGCAGGTGCTCAACGTCTTCAAACTGCGGTTCGCCTTTGTTCCGGCCTTGCCTGCCTTGGTGCCTTCATTGGTGTTTTGTTGGCCTTTTACCTCTCTGTTGCCGGGGCACTCTCCGCACTCTCCGCAGTCAGCCTGAGCTTATTTTTACTGTTGTGGTTCCTTCCCACTCTACTCATTTCTGGTTGGGTAAACCAATTTTAATGATAAAGATTATCAACCGTAGAACAAGTGTTTGACTTTCTTTTTTTTGTATGATATGATACCACAAATAATAAAATTTTGATTGGGAGGGCTCCTTATGGGAAAGCTCACTGCCAAGCAGCAAGAAATTTATGATTATATCCTCCTATTTATTGAGGAATACGGATATCCTCCCTCTGTCAGAGAAATTGGAGATCATCTAGGACTGAAGTCTCCGTCAACGGTACACTTTCACTTGAAAGGCCTTAGATCTGCGGGCCTCATTCATCAAACAGAGGGGAAAACTCGTTCCATTACCGTTACCGCAGAGAGGCCCTCTCGTCGAGGAAAGATCCCTGTTCTGGGTAATGTTGCCGCTGGTTCTCCCATTTTAGCTCAGGAATGTGTGGAAGAATACCTCTCTTTTCAGCTAGATCAAAACTCAGATGAGCATTTTGCCCTTCGTGTCCGAGGCGAGTCCATGCTAGGTGCTGGTATTTTCCCAGGCGACCTGGTCGTGGTGAAACCTCAGGAGCACGCAAGGAATGGCGAGATTGTGGTTGCACTATTTGAAGAAGAAGCAACGGTAAAAACCTTTCATCAGAAGGACGGAAAGATATGGCTGATGCCGGAAAATCCAATGTATGAACCGATTGACGGTGACCTTGCTAAGATTATTGGAAAAGTTGTTGCAGTGGTGCGTCGGTATTGACTTAACGAGCGCTTACTTAGTGGACGTGACCTTGGCGCCTATCGGAGGAACTATTACAGCAATTTTTATAAGTTAGAAAGCAATTACTCCAATGGGGTAATTGCTTTTAGATTTATAGTGACGGTGACCACAAAACACACACTTTCATCCTTTTGATAGCATGGAGCATCGTTCCCGATGCTCCATGCTATTTTACATCCTCTAAAGGCCTCTGCACACGCTACGCCCTTATGGCATACAATGCGTAGGACGGAGGTGCCATCTTGAGAAGCAAAAACTATGATCGCGCAAAAGCCATCGCCTACGCGCACACATGGGCATACGAACGCAATCCACAATACTATAACTTTGAACTCCTGGGAGGGGACTGTACGAATTTCACTTCGCAGGCTCTGTATGCAGGAGCGGGGATTATGAACCCTGCACCCACTTTTGGCTGGTATTACTATAGTTTGCACAACCGTGCCCCCGCATGGACGGGCGTCGAATACCTGTACCGTTTCCTTATCAATAACCGTAGCGTTGGCCCGGTTGCTGTCGAGACAGACGCTTCCCAAGTCTTACCCGGAGATATCGTGCAGATTTCCTTTGACGGGTGGAACTTTGCGCATTCACCCATCATCGTATCGGTTGGAGAAGCTCCATCCCCATCCAATATCCTAGTCGCTGCACACTCATATGATGCCGATGATCGCCCTTTGGACACCTATCCGTACCTGCGTCTGAGATTTTTACATATTACACATGTAAATGCTTGGTGAGAATTCCGTTTAACTAGCTTCTTTTCAATTTCAGTTAAATAAAATAATAGGAAATGGAAACGATATCTTTAACTTATTGAATAGGAGCTAGTTATGGCATGGAGGAAAGCCTTAGAAAAGGGATATAAGCGGGTTGGGGATATTTCTGAGCAATTTCAGCTCTCTCCCAATGAGGAAACGCAGCTTGCTGAAATCATTTCACATTATCCCATGTTGATTCCGGAGTACTATATGTCTCTCATCAACCCACAGGACAAAAATGACCCCATAAGACGGATGTGTATTCCAGACCTAATTGAGGAAGAGAACGATGGATTCTTGGACACTAGTGGTGAAACAGAAAACACTGTCATGACTGGTATGCAGCATAAATACCCTCAAACAGTCATGATTTTGTCGACCAACCAGTGTGCCATGTACTGCAGACATTGCTTTCGGAAGCGAATGGTTGGAATCACAGAGGAAGAGACGGTGTCTAAGCTACCCGGAATCGTAGACTATATCAAAACACATAAGGAAATCAACAACATCCTCATTTCAGGTGGGGACTCCTTTATGAACAGTAATGAAGCAATCCAAGATTATCTAGAGTCTTTCACCTCAATTCCACATATTGATTTTATTCGCTTCGGTACCCGGATGCCGGTTGTGTTGCCTCAGCGCATTACGGAAGATCGTGAACTTATTTCGCTACTGTCAGCGTATACCCGAAAGAAACAGATCTATATCGTGACCCAGTTCAACCACCCCAGAGAACTAACCCCCCAGGCAGTACAGGCTGTAGACTACCTAAAGCAGGCTGGTTGTATTGTGCGTAACCAAACCGTGTTATTGAAAGGTGTCAACGACCAAGCAGAAGTCCTAGCCGATTTATTGAATGGCCTAGTCAAAATCGGTGTGATTCCCTACTATATCTTTCAGTGCAGATCCGTTCTCGGCGTAAAAAATCAGTTTCAACTTCCCTTATCCCAAGGAAGTAGCATCGTGGAACAGGCAAAAAGAAAGCTGAGCGGTCAGGCAAAAAGTGTAAGATACGCCATGGCCCATGTAAGCGGAAAGATTGAAATTCTGGGAAGTATGGGGGATAACTCTATGATTTTTAAATACCATCAAGCTAAGAATGTGGACGATGCATCCAGAATTTTTATTCAGAAAGTTACGACCACGCTGGGATGGCTAGAAGACATTTCTCAAGAAGGTACTTGCAAGTAAATTTGATACACTGACACTTGTGTCATTTGGTGCACAAACAAAATGGATCGGTACAGCGTAGCTGTACCGATCCATTTTTGATCAATGATTTCGTGCAATGCGCAAATCATCTGGCATATTCGATGGCTTTCACTTCCCGAAGGAGATGTACTTTAATC
>JAQSXW010000008.1 GCA_029256465.1 Evtepia sp. | reverse complement strand
CAATGGTATCTTCCAAATTCATCAGCAGCTCGACTGTATCCAGAGAGTCGATGCCGAGAGATTGAAATGTGGTCTCCATTGTAATTTCAGATACGTCGCAGTCATTGTGCTCTGCGATCAGCTTCGCAATTGCGTCAAAAATCATAATTCAGTACCTCCAAAATTGAGTGTTTTAGGGTCAGATTGGATTATCTTTTCTAAAAATAACAAGACAGGTTATCACTGATAACCTGCCGCAATTATAAACACCATGCTTTGGTTTGTCAATAGTTGTTTTATGAGGGAAACTCAGGGCAGAATGAATTCTCTTGCAATTGCTCGGCGAACGAACTCCATATTTTCTTCATTATATTCCATTTCGCCATTATCAAACATAAGAGCGGCACCATAGATAAGGGACCGGACGATATATAGTTTATAGGCCATCACTTCCAGTGGCATATGCACCGACTGGCAGTACTGCAGAACCAGGGATTGAGAAGTTCTGCTGAGGCGATGCCGCAAGTTGGAATATTGCTGATCAAAATCGGGGTCCTTCAGCATTATAATCGAGCGGAAGTGGGAGTTTTCTAACAGAAAATGGACATAACGAACAGAGATCTCTGTTAATTGCGTGCAGAGATCGTTCGGATATTTCGCAATCACCTCGGGGATGTAGGACTCCCAAAGAATGGTTACATACTCAATAATGCCCGCAATGAAACTATTTTTATCATCAAAATGTTTATAGGGTGCGGCGCAGGAAACACCGCATGCGGAAGCCACTCTTCGAACAGAAAAGTCTTGAATGCCATGTAAACTTAGTTCCTGAATTCCAGCCTTAATCAGACGTTCACGGACAGTAAGAGCAGGTTCTGCTGCCATAAATCATCGCCTCGCTTTATCACTATGGTCAAGCTTTGCTGAAAAGGACTCGAGCTACTTGAATTGCGACATTATACCATCAATAGGAGAGAATAGAAAGAGGAAAAATCAGTTTAAAACGTGAGGAGGGCACAATTTCTTGACAAAGAGGGCAAGAAGATTTATACCTATAGAATATGTTTACTATCTATTTGGAAACCCAAAAAGGAGGCGTTCTTGATTATGACGATATTGGAAGCGGTGGAAAAACGATGGTCCGTGCGGGAGTTTGCTGCAACGCCGATTGAGGCGGAAAAGCTTAATCGGATTATGCAGGCGGGGTGGTTGGCGCCTACAGCCAGCAATCAGCAGCGAAACAAGCTTTTTGCGGTGACGGATCCGGATTTGCGTCGACAGTTGGTGGATGCCTGCGAAGGGCAAGAGTTTGTTGGTGAGGCCCCGGTGGTGTTGGTGGCTTGCGCTGATCAAGATCGCACCATGATCTGTGGGCAATCGGCTCGTTCGATGGACTGTGCCATTGCCATGGCCTTTATGCGTCTTCAGGCCATTGAAGAAGGACTGCAAGGTTGTTGGCTTGGATGGTTTCATCCAGAACAAGTTCGAAAGATCTTAAATATTCCGCCGGAATATGTGGTAGTAGCCGTCACGCCGATTGGCTACCCTACTAACGAGGGAACAAGGTCCTACAAGAAACCAATGGAAGAAATCGTGGTCTATAATAAAATGGAGAAATAAATCGAGTTACCTGTGCTTGGTGAAGAAAACTTGATTTAAAATAAAAAAGGCTCGCGAGCAGTGCTCGCGAGCCTTTCATTATGTTTTACAAGGATTATTTTACGTACATAGCCTTCTTGTAGAGCATCTCGACATCCTTCACATTGGAAGTTCTGGGGTTAACCAGAATGTTGCCGCTCTTCATTGCGTCAGCAGCCATGAGGGGAATCTTGTCCTCAGTAACACCGACATCAGCCAGACATGCGGGGATGCCCAGATCAGCATTCAGCTTACGGATTGCCTCAACCAGCATCATTGGCTCGAAGTCAGCGCCAGCATCCTTGCCGGTCACATACTTGTAAACCTTAGCATATCTGCCCTCATCAGCCAGAGCATTGTACTCCAGAATGGTGGGCATCAGGACTGCATTTGCAACGCCGTGAGCAACATGGAAGAATGCGGAAACGGGGTGGCTCATTGCGTGGATGTTGCCCAGTCTTGCAAATGCGAAAGCAACACCAGCGAAGGTGGAGCCCAGCATCATAGCGCAAGCAGCATCTTCGTCCTTGCGGTTAGCAACGAATCTACGGATGTTAGCACCGATCAGTTCCATAGCCTTCTCGCCCATAGCGTCGGTGAAGGGAGTAGCTGCGGTGTTGATGTAAGCTTCCAAAGCGTGGATGAAAGCGTCGATGCCGCAAGCTGCTGCGATGGAAGGAGGAGCAGTCATGATGAGCTCGGGATCCAGAACAGCATACTTGGGGGAGATTTCGGGGGACAGAACGGAAAGCTTATAGTTTCTAGCCTCATCAGTGATAACAGCAGCAACGGTAACTTCACTGCCGGTACCAGCGGTAGTGGGGATTGCAATCAGGGTGTCGATGGGGCCGGGAACCTTGCCAACGCCTTCGTAGTCGGTAACCTTACCGCCATAACGAGCAACAACGCCAACAACCTTCGCAACGTCCATGGGGCTGCCGCCGCCGAGAGCCAGCATGGAGGTAGCGCCACACTCAGCATACAGCTTACCACATGCTTCAACAACATCGGTGGTGGGGTTGGGGACAACATCCAGATACTCGTTGTACTTCAGGCCGGCTTCCTCAATAATAGCCTTTACCTTGCCGACAACACCGATAGCTTCAAGGCCACGGTCGGAGATCAGCAGCACGCTGTCAGAGCCGCACTTCTTCAAAATGTCGGGCAGTTTCTTCAGAGCGCCCATACCAAATTCACAGTTTTGGAGAATGTTAAAATTAAAATCTTTCATAGAGTGATGCATCCTTTCTATTTTGACTCAATTTCAGTAAGTAGTTACGCGGTGTAGATTCGTCCTTCTACATTGACCAGTATAACATCAATTGGGTAAGATAGGCAAGAATTTGTCCTTTTCAATTTCTCACAAGAATGGGGCTTCGTTATTGTTCATAATGCACAGTTGGATTCGAAAAATCTGTGAAGAAATACAACAGGCCGCTGACACTTCTCCCCAAAATTGACAGGGTTGCTACATTTTATATAAGTATAATCTGGAAGAGAAAAGATAATAATGCGCTAAAAATTCCCCCTTGACAATTCTCGCCATTTACGATACCCTTAGTACACTAAAAGTAAACACCGACTAGAAAAGCGATGAAGAGAAGAGTAAACAGTTAGATACGTCACAGAGAGCCCCGGCTGGTGGAAAAGGGGTGCCGAAGGAATTGTTGAACATGGTCTTGGAGCTGCGTGGCTGAGGGAGGATCTCCTTAGGCTCCGTCGGGGGTGCCCGTCACAGCACAGGGGTATGTTGGTACTCCATAAGGCGGCATTCGTGAGGATGCCGTAAAGCAAGGTGGTAACACGATGTTAAGTCGTCCTTGATGAAAAAGCTTCATCGTGGACGTTTTTTTTGCTTAAAGGGGGGAATGGCGTGGAGGAACTGATTCGCATTGAAGGAATGACGAAAACCTTTGGCGCTGGTGAAACGGCCATTACTGCACTGAGTGAGATTGATCTGACAATCCACAAAGGTGAGATTTTTGGTATCATTGGCCTTTCCGGCGCTGGGAAAAGTACTTTGGTTCGCTGTCTGAATCTGTTGGAAAGGCCTACCGATGGAACTGTGACAGTAGCCAGGCGGGAACTTACCAGCCTATCTGAACGGGAACTTCGGGATGCGCGCAAGTCCATTGGAATGATTTTTCAAAGCTTTAACCTGCTCATGCAACGGACGGTTTTGGAGAATGTATGTTTTCCACTGGAGCTTCAAAAAATGCCAAAGAAACAAATGCAGGAACGTGGAATGGAACTGCTGAAAATTGTAGGTTTATCAGAGCGGGCAAACGCCTATCCGGCACAACTTTCCGGTGGGCAGAAGCAGCGGGTTGCCATTGCGAGAGCGGTGGCAAATCAGCCGCAAGTACTGCTTTGTGACGAGGCAACTTCGGCATTAGATCCCAATACCACCCGCTCCATTTTGGAGCTGATAAAAGAAATCAATCAGGCCATGGGGGTAACAGTTGTGGTGATTACCCATGAGATGAAGGTGATTGAACAGATCTGTCACCGAGTTGCCGTGATTGACAAAAGTCATATCGTAGAGCTTGGGCAGGTAAGTGAGGTGTTCACCAGTCCAAAGAGTGAGATTGCAAGGGAATTGATTTTGCCTAGACACGAGGATCGAGGCTCAAACGGAGAAATTCCTCAGCTCCGGGATAGTAAGGTCATACGTGTCGTATTTAACGGTGGGACCGCCTATGAACCACTCATTGCCTCTCTGGCGATTGATTGCGGGATTAAGGTCAATATCTTAGGAGCCGATACCCGGAATCTAGAAGGAAAGGCCTTTGGCTCTATGCTGTTGGGTCTGCCTCATGATCCCATTCAAGCAGCCAGAGCCATGAATTACATACAAAGCCGCGAAGGTGTGGTTGCAGAGGAGGTTCCGGATTACAATGCCTGATTTTTTAATGCAGATTTTGAGCGAAGATATGTTTAAGGTATTGCCCACCATTCCGAAGGAACTCTTTGAAACATTGTATTCTACCGTTCTTTCGACCCTCTTTGCCTACATAATCGGACTGCCTCTTGGTATTGTTTTGGTGGTGGGGGAGAAGAATGGAATTCTGCAATTGCCGCAGTGGCTTATGAGTATAATCAATTTTCTTGTTAATATCTTGCGGTCCGTTCCCTTCCTAATTCTAATGATCATCGTACTTCCTTTGTCAAGGATGATTGTTGGAACGCAAATCGGAACAGTGGCATCGCTTTTTCCGCTCGTTATCGCGGCTGCACCCTTTGTGGCGCGCATGGTGGAAAGCTCTCTGCGCGAAATAGACAAAGGTGTGATTGAAGCGGCCCAGGCAATGGGCTGTTCTCCGTGGGAGATTATTACGAAAGTGATGCTGCCCGAAAGTAGGCCTTCCCTGATTTCAGGAGCGACCATAGCTCTGACCACCATTTTAGGATACGGTGCAATGGCAGGCGCCATTGGCGGCGGTGGTTTGGGCAAAGTTGCCATCAATTATGGCTTGTACCGCTTTCAATTCGATGTCATGATTTTTGCTGTGATCCTATTGGTTATCCTTGTTCAAATCTTCCAGTCGATCGGAACCTGGTTGGCTGTAAGATGCGATAAAAGAATTACAAAAACAAAGAAAGGAAGATAAAAAATGAAGAAGTTTCTTGCATTATCATTGAGCCTCGTTCTGTGCCTCTCTCTGCTGGCTGCATGCGGCAACAAAGATGCAGAAAAGCCCAGCACCAGCGGTGGAGAAACCAAAGGGACCACCATCAAGGTTGCAGCTTCGCCTGCCCCTCACGCAGAAATTCTGGGAGTTGCCAAAGAGATTTTGGCCGAAGAAGGCATTACGCTGGACATCGTCGAGTTTACCGACTACATTCAGCCCAACATGGCGACAGAATCCGGAGATGTGGTGGCAAACTATTTCCAACACGTTGCTTACTTGAATGACTTCAATGAGGAAAAAGGCACACACCTGAAGAACGTTGCGGAGATCCACTATGAGCCATACGGCCTGTATCCTGGAAAGAACGCAACCGTTGACTAGTTAGCGAAGGGTGCTTAAATCGCAGTTCCCAATGATCCCTCCAATGAAGCCCGTGCGCTGATGCTCTTGGAAACACAAGGAATCATTAAGCTCAAAGAGGGCGTTGGCCTAAAAGCGACTAAGCTGGATATTGCAGAAAGCCCTCTGAATATCGAGATTGTGGAGATGGAAGCAGCCCAGTTGCCCGGAGCACTAAGCTCTGTTGATATGGCTGTGATCAATGGAAACTATGCCATTGGGGCTGGCCTCAGCGTTTCCAAAAATGCAGTGGCAACCGAAGATGCCAATTCTGACGCAGCGAAGCTTTATGCCAATATTTTGGTGGTAAAGGAAGGCAATGAGAATAATGAAGCAGTTCAGGCACTGGTGAAAGCACTGAAGTCTGAAAAGGTTCGTGATTTCATGAATGAAAAGTATGACGGAGCCGTCGTGCCACTGTTCTAAGCAAAAAGACCAAAACCTGCAATAAAAAACCTGCTGTCCTATCCTTAGATAGAGCAGCAGGTTTTTTATAACATATTGGGCTGTAACTGCCCCGCCTCGGCCGTGCGACCCAATTAAAACCTGCACGTATTGGCAGGTGGGTTGCCTCCATTTCGCTTCACTGCTTCCAACTTCCGGCATAGCCGGGAGGCCTGCAATCGACGAAATGAGTCAGCGTCCCGTTTCAGAAATGTGGGTTTAAAAGAGCCAGATCACGCACCGCGCAGGGAGAACCTTATTCGTCTTCTTCTTCGTCGTCAAAAAGGTTTTCCATAAACTGTTCGTAAACAGAGTCCAGTTCCTCGTCATTGTCCAAGGTGGATAAGATTTCTTCTCCATTTTCATTGACAACTTTGAGGATAATCAGACCAAGTTCCTCTTCAGGTACTTCTTCTCCCTCTTGTACTGTGGGGAAAAAGGAAAGGTACTTTTGGCCGTTCCACTCTATGGTGTCTAAATGCTCCAATTCTATTTCATTTCCGTCTTCGTCGGTGACAGTAATGAAGTTGGAGCCGTAGCTTTCTTCCATGGGGAGCAACTCCTTCCCGATTTGTAGCTATATTGTACTCCGCAGATCATGAAAATGCAAGAGCAAAGGGGCAAAAACTCCTGACAGCTTCTGCCGATTTAGGAAGAAAAAATCTTGGATAGACAAATTGGGAAGCTGTGATATAATAGGAGCAGTCGTATCATTATAGATGCACACGGATCAACATAAGACAATCCGGAGGTGTCCTTTTGTCTAGACGAGTAGAAAATGTACAAAAACAACAAAGCAAAATTGCAGATCGGCCGGTTCTTCGCGTGATTGGTACCATTGCATTAATCTGCGTGGTGACCGGTGCAATGCTGGCTTGTATGGCTGCAATGTATGTTAAGATGGTTATTATGCCCGACGCTGATTTGAAGCTGACCGATTTTTCTCTGGATCTTACCACAAGTGTATACTATAAAGATAAGAAAACAGGTGAGGACAAGCAGCTGCAGGCTCTTCATGCTGGAGAGAACCGGATCTGGATCGACTATGAGGATATCCCCAAAAACCTCATTAATGCCGCTGTTTCGATTGAAGATAAACGCTTTTATAAGCACCATGGCGTGGATTGGATTCGTACGTCCAAGGGCATCATTAATATGTTTACAGGACAGGATATTCAAGGTGGCTCCACGATAACACAGCAACTCATCAAAAACCTGACCACTGAAAATCAAGTGACGGTGAAGAGAAAGGTCAAGGAGATTTTCCGTGCGCTAGAATTTGAAGACAATTATTCGAAAGAAAAGATTTTGGAGTGGTATCTCAACTGCATCTTCTTAGGCGAGGGATGCAACGGCATTTATACCGCTTCCTATGCCTATTTTGGCAAGAATGTTTCTGAGCTGAGTTTGGCGGAATGTGCTAGCCTTATTGGGATTACCAACAATCCATCTCAATATGATCCGTATCGGGATCCAAAGAAAAATAAGGTACGGCAGGAGAATATCCTTGATCAAATGTATGCTCAGGGAAAGATCTCCAAGGAAGAATGCGACCAAGCCAAGGGTGAAGAGCTGAAATTCATCAGAGGTGAAGATGAAACCAGGGAGGCTATTAAACCTTATGGCTGGTATGTGGATGCAGTGATTGACCAAGTCATTTCGGATTTGAAAGATACTTACAACCTATCGGATCAGGCTGCTGCTGGAATGGTGTATTCCGGTGGCCTGCAAATTTACAGTTGTCTAGATCCGGCTGTTCAGGCAGCAGTGGACGCTGTCTATTCCGATCGAGGGAATTTAAACTATACTTCTCCCAGTGGACTGCCGATGCAGTCTGCCATTACCATAGTCGACAATCAAAACGGGAATGTCGTGGCACTTGCGGGTGGCGTAGGGCAGAAGACAGAGAGCCGAGTACTCAACAGAGCCACGCAGACAAAGCGCCCACCTGGATCTTCCATTAAGCCTTTGGCCGTCTATTCGCAAGCGATTGAGATGGGCCTTATTACTCCGCTTACTGTGGAGACAGACAGCCCATATGAAAAGGCATGGCCGGTTAACTCCTATGGCAGTTACCGTGGGAAAATGACAATGATTGAGGCACTCAGAGTATCTTGTAATACTGTAGCAGTGAAAGTGCTGGCCAAGCATGTCACACCTGAAGTCAGCTATCAGTTTATGCGCGACCGATTCCATATCAAGTTGGTCGAATCGCGCACCATTGGTTCGAAACTCTATACGGATATTGGGTTAGCTCAACTTGCGCTGGGAGGACTCACCGATGGCGTCAGCACCTATGACATGGCCGCAGCCTATTCCGTTTTCCCCAGAGGCGGGATTTATTACAAGCCAAGTACCTATACCAAGGTGTTGGATAACAAAGGAAAGGTGCTTTTAGAACGGGATTCCAATGGCCAGGTTGCCTTGAAACAGAAGACGACCTTCTACATCAATAACATGCTGCAAGAAGTTGTGAAGTCTGGTACGGGTACCTCTGCGAACTTTAGTGGGATGACACTTGCAGGAAAAACGGGTACTACTACATTACGAAAAGATCTTTGGTTTGCCGGGTATTCACCCTACTACACTGCAGCCGTCTGGACTGGATATGATAAGCAAGAAGCCATGCGGATTGACGGAAACCCATCTGCGGTTATGTGGCGGAAGGTGATGCAGAAGGTGCATGCCAATTTGTCCGACAAGAACTTTACTAGTCCGGATCAAAGCACCCTTGTAACGGTTGAATATTGTAAAGTGAGTGGGCTACTGGCGACATCAAACTGCGGTGGAAACATTGGCAGGGTTACGTTATCCAAAGAAGATGCGCCCAAATCCACTTGCAAGGTTCACAAAGCAGCCCCGGTTACAAAGCCATTTGACATCAATGATCCAACGACTTGGCCAACGAATGACCCCAACTTCAATGCGGAGGATCCAACGACTTGGCCGAAAAATTCCTCAGGTGGGACGACTGGAACTGATACTGGAGACGGGCAGACTCCCACAGAGCCGACGACACCCGAGACACCGAAGCAAAACACCAAGCCGAAAGAAGATTAACTGAGATTGTAAAGCGCTTGAAGGGCATCCCCATATTTGCGAGAAAGCGAATAAGGGGGTGCCTTTTGTAGAGGTTGAAGGAAAACGATTGACTCCAAAGGTAAAACGTGATAAATTAGTGTATTATTAGACCTAATACACGGACAGATAGAATAAGCACTCCAAGGGAAAGGAACGAATGATGAGCCCAACACGGTTGGCTGAGAAGAGCCAGAAAAAAGGTTTTAAAAAACCATTCAGTGACATAAAACGCCCCGTACATCGGTTCTTTGTGGCGATCTTAATCATAGTCAGTTTTATGCTCGGCGTACTTATGATAGAACACGTTGCAGCTGGAGATGCGAAACAGATAGACAATCCCAAAGTGGCGAAATTGGCAAAGATAAAAATGCCGTCATGGATTGATGAACAAATTATTCCCAAAGATTGCGATTCAAGGCGGGGGGAGTATCTGGAGGATATCAATGGAATTGTGATCCACTATGTTGGAAATCCAGGGACTACGGCTGAGCAGAATCGAGATTATTTTGCAAACCCCGGCACAGAAGTGAACTCTCACTTTTTGGTTGGGCTAGAAGGAGAAATTGTCCAGTGCCTTCCGCTAGAAGAAAAATCTTCCGCCAGTAATGATCGGAACCGGGACACAATATCCATTGAGGTTTGCCATATGGGCGAAGATGGGAAGTTTTCGAAAGAAAGCTACGACGCACTTCTTCGTTTGACCGCATGGCTCTGCCAAGCTTGCGGAGTTGATGAGACGCAGGTGATACGCCATTATGATGTGACGGGTAAGGAGTGTCCGATCTATTATGTAAAGCATCCAGATGCTTGGGAACAATTCAAACAAGACCTCAAGAATGCAAGAGAATTGAAGGATTGAAATTAACCGAGCTAAGCCAGCCAAATTAGGGGGCGAGTTCAATTGAGCGAAGAAAGAAAAGGGTCTTATCGATACTACACTAATCGGGAATGTGACTATTATCCCTGCCATCAGTTAGAAGAGGGAGAAGCGTTCAACTGCCTGTTTTGCTACTGCCCGCTCTATCCATTAGGAGAAGATTGCGGCGGATCTTTTCAGGTATCTGGGCAGGGGGTAAAGGACTGTAGCAGTTGCCTATTCCCCCATAGACCGGAAAGCTATGATGAGATCGTTGGCCGCATGGCAGAAATTGCGCGGCGCTTTCCCTGCAAACAGAAGAGAACTGGAGATGAATGAGTACATAATAAAGAGGACGGGAGTCTATCCCGTCCTCTTTTGCTGTATATACATTTTCTGAAATCATGATATTGGGAGCAGCTGTATCATGGCAGCTTGGTTTCCTCTCTGATCTCCCAACTTCCGATGAGACCAGAAAAGATCCAAGTGGCAGCCAGTGCAAAGGTCTGAACTTGAAATGTGTTCAGGAAGAAGACCAATGGAGTGCAATTGATACGCAATGATGCCCTTGAGATCCACCTGATACTTTTGGTCCAGCAGAGGCGTAATGAACGGTGAAATGGAGGCTCCCAATGTTTGAACCATGGCCTTTGGCACATCATCATGAGTTTCAAAACAACGAGGACCGATTCCAGGCCCAATGGCGGCCAGAATGGTATCTGGGCGTGAACCAAAGCTCTGGGACATTTGCATCACAGCTTTTCCTGCAATACCTAGGGAGGTTCCACGCCAGCCGGAATGAATGGCCGCAATCACCCTGCACACAGGATCATAGAGCAAAACCGGGATACAGTCGGCATAGAATACCGCAAGCGTAAGGCCTGGGCGGTTGGTGATGAGGCCATCCCCCTCAAAACGGGTCGGCTCATAGAGATCGTTAAAGGCATCTGCTTCCGTTACTATGCGGACTGTATCCGAATGTACCTGTTGGCACATGACGATCCGATCAAGGTTTGCGCCCAGCGCATCGCCGAAGCGATGGTAGTTCTCTCGTACAAGGTCAGGCTCATCGTTTCTGCTGCGGCCTAGGTTGAGACTGGAGAGAGGCCCCTGACTGACACCACCCAAACGAGTAGAAAATCCATGGATTACTCCACCGGTGGAGCAAAAGGAATCTGTGGTATAGTATACAAGGCCACTGTGATCGTTTTGAGTAAAGGACAAAGGGAATATCCTCCTTTCTACAGAGACTCCGAGGATTGCAGCTGCAATCCTCGGAGTGTGGTGATCTCAATTTGTTCATCAAAACGGATTATAGATCCTGATGGTAAGTGGGGCAGGTGCATTTTTTCCATTTCTGACCGCTACCGCAGGGACAGGGATCGTTACGGCCAATTTTAACCGACTTTTTCACCGGGGTATTCTTCGCTGCTTCATCGCCGCCGCCGGACTCCCCAGTAATTTTAGCAACACGCTCACGCTTAACATCGCCGGACGCCTGCACCCTTGCAAGAAAAATACGCCGTACTGTTTCTTCCTGAATGGCGGAGATCATCGCTTCGAACATGTCGAAGCCTTCACGCTTGTATTCCACGACGGGATTGGTCTGGGCATAGGCGCGCAGAACGATACCTTGCTTTAAGTCGTTCATTGCATCAATGTGATCCATCCAATATTCATCCACCGTTCGGAGCATCATGACGCGTTCTACCTCGCGCATCACATCCTCACCCAGGGAGTCTTCCTTGGCAGTATAAACAGCCGCTGCTTTTTCTTGTAGCATAGAAATAAGGTTGTCCGCACGAAGGTCTTTGAGTTCACTGTCTGTCAGCTGCAGGTCATTCGGAGCTAGGAACAAACCACGGAATGGATTCGTTACTTCTGCGAAAGAGTCGGCATCCATAACGTTACGCTCGCCCATGTGATTTTGAACGCCCTTGGCGATCAGGTTATGCAACATGGTGCGTACATTTTCCTTCATATCTTCGCCGTCTAAAACCTGACGACGCTGTTTGTAAATGACTTCACGCTGGGTATTCATCACGTCGTCATACTCCAGCAGGTTTTTACGGGACTGGAAGTGTCGGGATTCCACTCGCTTCTGGGCATTTTCGATGGCACCAGTCAGCATCTTTGCATCGATGGGCGTGTCATCGTCAATTTTCAGAGTTTCCATCATATTCATGACACGATCAGAGCCGAACAGACGCATAACATCGTCTTCCAAGGAGATGAAGAACCGGGTTTCACCGGGATCTCCCTGACGGCCGGAACGACCGCGGAGCTGATTATCGATACGGCGGGATTCATGCCGTTCCGTACCCAGAATAAACAGACCGCCAACTGCTTTCACTTGCTCGTATTCCTGTTCCAGAAGAGCCTTGTACTTGGCTTCTGCTTCTGCATAGCGATGACGGGCATCTAGAATATATTCATTGTCAGTTTCTGCAAAGCCAGTAGCTTCCGCAATCAGCTCTTCCGTGAGACCGGCCTTTCGTAGGTCAGCCTTGGCCAAGTATTCTGCATTACCACCCAGCACAATATCCGTACCACGACCAGCCATGTTGGTAGCCACAGTGACTGTGCCAAACTTACCGGCCTGCGCTACAATTTCTGCTTCTTTTTCATGGTTTTTGGCGTTTAGTACGTTATGCTTAATTCCCTGCTTGGTGAGCATCTTTGAAATTAGCTCAGACTTTTCAATGGAGACCGTACCCACCAGAACAGGCTGTCCCTTTTCATAGCACTCGGCAATCTGCCGAATGATGGCACGGTACTTTCCCTCTTCATTCTTATAGACAACGTCAGGATGGTCAGTTCTTGCAATAGGACGATTGGTGGGGATCTCTACGATATCGAGTGAATAGGTATGGCCAAA
>JAQSXW010000007.1 GCA_029256465.1 Evtepia sp. | reverse complement strand
CGTATCTGCTGTGCAGCAGCTTTAATATGCGAGAGTTCAGATGGATCAATATCGTGGGGGAGATGAACCCAGCCGGTATACTTTCCACCGGGTCCATTTCCGGACTCTAGCATTGTGTGAGCTTGGGAAAGGGTCTCCAATCTGGAGGAGAGCCAGTCCTGAGGAAGGAAGCTGCGACTATAACAAGGGTCAAAGTGCAAGGACATCGAAAAACCACCTTTCAGAACCAGTTGCAAGGGAAGAGAGACTACTTGAGGAGAAAGAATTTGATTGTTCCCTAACTTTCATGCCCGAAGGCACGTGAGTGTAAAACAGTTTAGTTTTTCAGGCTGTGCATGGGAGCTGGAATGCGTCCTCCACGGTGAATAAACGCTGCGCTGGAGTATGGATGCACCGGAATGATCGGAGCAGTACCTAGAAGCCCACCAAATTCCACTACATCACCCACCACCTTGCCGGGAGCGGGAATAAGACGAACCGCGGTCGTTTTGAAATTGACCATACCAATGGCTGCTTCGTCAGCAATGATGGCAGCCAAGGTTTCGGCAGTCGTATCGCCAGGAACAGCAATCATATCCAGACCGACAGAGCAGACACAGGTCATGGCTTCCAGCTTATCCAAGGTCAGGGCACCGCTGGCGGCGGCAGCGATCATACCTTCGTCTTCGCTGAGCGGAATGAAGGCACCGGACAGGCCACCCACGTGGGAAGAAGCCATGACTCCGCCTTTTTTTACGGCATCGTTCAGCAGAGCAAGCGCTGCTGTGGTGCCATGGGTTCCGCAAACGTCTAGGCCCATTTCCTCTAGGATACGGGCAACCGAGTCCCCGATGGCAGGAGTAGGGGCTAAAGACAGGTCAACGATCCCGAAGGGGACATCCAGACGGGAAGAGGCCTCTCTCGCCACAAGCTGTCCCATGCGAGTGATTCGGAATGCTGTTTTCTTAATGGTTTCCGCTACGACATCAAAGGGCTGACCCTTGACTTCCTGCAAAGCATGGTGCACCACGCCGGGACCAGAAATGCCAACGTTAATGACGCAGTCACCCTCACCCACACCGTGGAAAGCGCCTGCCATAAAAGGGTTGTCCTCTACGGCGTTGCAAAACACCACCAGTTTGGCGCAGCCGAAGCCAGCACGGTCGGCGGTGAGCAGGGAGGTCTCTTTAATGACCCGGCCCATTTCCGCCACAGCATCCATATTGATACCCGCTTTGGTGGAGCCAACATTCACCGAGGAGCACACAAAGTCAGTGGTGGCAAGCGCCTGCGGAATGGCGGTGATTAGCTTGCGGTCGGACTGGGTGAAGCCTTTTTGCACCAGTGCGGAAAAACCGCCGATGAAGTTAATTCCGCAGGTTTTGGCAGCCTTGTCCAATGTTTCCGCAAATGGGACATAATCATTGGTGTCAGAAGCGGCGGCCACCAAAGAAATGGGGGTAACAGACACTCGCTTGTTGACAATGGGAATCCCAAATTCCCGCTCAATTTCTTCTCCGACGGAAACTAAGCGTTCCGCTTTTTTGCAAATTTTGTCATAAATGCGTGTGCAGGCTGCTTGGGGATCGGTGTGAGCGCAATCTAACAGGGAAATCCCCATGGTAATCGTACGGATATCCAAATGCTGTTGGTCAATCATTTGAATGGTTTGCAGTATTTCAGACGTATTGATCATAAGCCAATCTCCTCCAGATCTTAGATGCGGTGCATCGCGTTAAAGATGTCTTCACGCTGCATGTGAATCGAAAGCGCACGAAGCTTTCCGGACTCTTCAAGAAGAGTGGCCAAGTCAGCAAAGGGCAAGGTGCATTCGCTGGTGTCCACCAACATGATCATAGTAAAGTATTCACCAAGAATGGTTTGAGTAATGTCCAAAACATTCACATTTTGTTCGGAAAGCTGAGAGCAGACAGAGGCAATGATGCCTACCTGGTCTTTTCCAATTACAGTGACAATTGTACGCATAGAGTAAAATCCTTTCGTTTCTTATTGCAGTTCGTCCAGAGTGAGAGAGAACGTGGGAAGGAACTGCTCCATAAAATAATCTAATTCAGGCAGGGCAAAACTATTCAGCGTCTGCAAGGTTTGCTCTGCGGCAGATTTAAATTCCATATTTCCAGCCTTCAGCTCTTCCAGGCATTTGACATAGGCTGAGAGCTTGTCTGCGGCCTTGACCAGAAGGGCCGTTTCCGGATCATGTTCGGAAAGCAGTGAGGCATAGGAACTATGAAGGCTGGGAGGTAGCATGCAAAGCAGACGCTCTGCCGCACCAGCCTCTACTTTTTTGTAAGCGGTTTGAATTTCAGGGTTTTGATATTTTACTGGGGTAGGTAAGTCACCCGTAAATATTTCCGAAGCATCGTGGTATAATGCAGCGGCAGCAACTGCTCCCGGGTCAATTGCTTTGCCAAACACATCGCGGCGAATGATCGCCAGCGCATGGGCAAAAACAGAGACCATGTGAGAATGCTCCTGGATGTTTTCCTGAAACGTGTTACGCATCAATCCCCAGCGGTTGATATACCGCATGCGGGAAATGTAAGCGAAAAATGAGTGGCTCATGGCAAAACTCCCATCACAGCTGAAATCATCGCAATCTCCACCTAAAACAGTTGCAACGGGGGAGCGCGCAGGTTACAATAGAAGGGTTATAAATGTCTATTCTCATTATAGCAGAACCAAGGAGAAAAACAACGAAAAAAAAGAGGAAGTTATTTTTCGGCAAGGAGTTAGAGCGATGAAAGTGTCCATCCAAACCCTTGGATGTAAGGTAAATCAATATGAAACCCAAGCCATGGAGCTACTCCTCCGGCAAAAGGGACATGTGCTGGTGTTAGAAGACGAAGTGGCGGATGCTTACATCATCAACAGCTGTACAGTCACTGCCAGTAGTGACAAAAAATCTCGTCAAGCGGTGCGGCAAGCAAGGCGCAAAGCCCCCAGTGCATTGGTTGCACTTTGCGGCTGCTATCCCCAGGTATCCCCAAAAGAGGCGGAAGCACTGGGCGTTGATCTCATTGCCGGAACGGGAAGCCGGGAACAGTTTCTGTCACTCCTGGAAGAGGTCTGGAAAGAAAAAAACAAAGTGGTTGCCATAGATGATGCAATGAAGCGCCGTGTTTTTGAACAGTTACCCGGGGGCGGTTTGCGGGACAGAACCCGTGCGATGCTCAAGGTTGAGGATGGTTGCGTAAACTTTTGCACCTATTGTATCATTCCCTATGCCAGAGGACCGGTGCGATCGTTACCTCTCGAAGAGGCAACACAGGAGGCACGGCGTCTGTTTGAAGAAGGATATCGGGAGATCGTACTCACTGGGATCGAACTTTCCTCCTGGGGAAGAGAATGGAGCGGAGAAGAAACACTGGCGGATCTGGTGGAGCAAATCTGCCATGCAGCACCTGGCTGCCGAATCCGCCTGGGGTCGCTGGAGCCGAGAACGATTACGGAAGAATTTTGTGCCCGGATCTCTAAGCTATCCAATCTGTGCCCACACTTTCATCTCTCGCTTCAGAGTGGTTGCGATGCCACATTGCAAAGAATGAATCGCAAATACAACACAGCGAGGTTCCTAGAGTCTGTGACCCTTTTGCGGCAGTGGTTTATCAGTCCGGGTATCACCACGGATCTGATTGTTGGTTTCCCAGGTGAGACAGAAGAGGAATTCGGGGAGACGCTGGCTTTTATTGAAACGTGTCGCTTTTCTGCGATGCACATTTTTCCCTATTCGCCCAGAAAAGGAACACCAGCGGCATCCATGGACGGGCAAGTACAAAATCGGGAAAAGGCGGCAAGAGCCAAGCGAGCGGAACGGTTGGCGATAGCGATGGAACAAGCCTATTTGTCTGGCTTTGTGGGACGAGAAATGCAGGTGCTCATGGAAGAGGAGCAAGACGGGTTCTGGCGTGGACATTCCGGGGAATACGTGCCTGTTTTGGTGAAGGGCGATGACCTGCATAATCGAATTTGCCGGGTGCGCATCACCGCTGCAGGAAAACGAGAATTATACGGAGAATGGTTGGAAGAGGTGCAGTAATATGAGTTATGCGGATCAGGTGTTCATTGCCAACTGTCGTGATATTTTGGAACATGGAATTTGGGATACAGATCAGGAGGTGCGTCCCAAGTGGGAGGATGGTACCCCTGCCCATACCGTCAAGAAATTTGGGCTCATCAACCGATATGACTTAAAACAGGAATTCCCAATCCAAACAATCCGTCGGATGTACTTTAAGAGCGCATTAGACGAACTGTTCTGGATTTGGCAGAAGAAATCGAACAATATCAAAGAGCTTTCCAGCGGCGTATGGGATGCTTGGGCAGATGAAAACGGCTCCATCGGGAAAGCCTATGGGTATCAGCTTGGCGTAAAGCACCAATATCCGGAGGGGGCGTTCGACCAAGTGGATCGGGTGATTTACGACCTGAAGCATAACCATGCATCTAGGCGTATTATGACCAATCTTTACAATCATTATGATCTTTCTGAGATGGCCCTATATCCCTGTGCCTATTCTATGACCTTCAATGTAAGCGGGAAGACCCTCAACGCTATTTTGAACCAGAGATCTCAAGATATGCTGACTGCCAACGGCTGGAATGTGATGCAGTACGCTGCTTTGGTACACATGATGGCCAAGGTCAGTGGCTTGGAAGCTGGGGAGCTCATCCATGTGATCGCCGATGCTCATATTTATGACCGGCATGTGCCACTCGTGGAAGAAATTATTTCTAGAAAACCCTTTGAAGCGCCGAAACTCCTCATTGACCCGGCCATCACAGATTTCTACGCATTTACCAAAGACAGCTTCCGTCTGGAGGGATATGAGGCACATCCATTTGATGTAAAGATCCCAGTTGCAGTATAAGAAAAGGAAAAGAATTTCATGAATGTAATTGTTATGGTGGATGAAAACTGGGCGATAGGAAAAGATTCAGACCAGCTTGTGTATATTGCGCCGGATTTGAAGCGCTTTCAGGCACTCACCAAGGGACACGCCATCTTGTTAGGGAGAAAGACACTGGATACCTTTCCTGGCGGGAAACCGCTGAAAAACCGTCGAAATTTGATCTTGTCGACTCGGGAAGGGTATGAAGTAGAAAATGCAGAAGTGTTCCGCTCCATCGAGGATGTGCTAGCTGTCGCACCGAAAGATACCTTTGTTGTCGGGGGAGCAAGTGTCTACCTCCAAATGCTACCCTTTTGTGATAAAGCTTACATTACCAAGGTGCAAGGGGCTTATCCAGCTGACTGCCATTTCCCAAACCTAGATGAGGATGCCCGGTGGAGGGTGGTGGAAGAAGAGGGACCATTTCTCCATGAGGATCTTCGTTTTTCCTATGTGACCTATCAGAGAGTCTAGTTTAAAATAAAAACAAATGACCCCGCGTGCTTCCAATTTGGAGCCACGCGGGGTTTAATCGTATTATTTATGGCCGCTACGTCGAGAGCTTCGTTTCTCGCTACGCAGAGTGGATAATTTAGTGTCGGAACTCTGCATAAATTGTTTCATCATTTGTTCAAAATCTTGACTGCCGGGATTCTTGTTGGCAGGGGGGACGAAACGAGGAGACGTTTGCTGATTTGGAGTACGCGGTTCGTAGTCAGGTTTTCTCGCATATTGATTCGGCCTAGGTGCATTGCGGAATGGCTGACTCTGAGGGGGGGGGTCAACGGCCTTTTTGATGGAAAGATTGATTCGGCCGGCATCATCAATACCGACAACCTTGACTTTGACCTCTTGGCCCTCTTGCAAATGGTCTTTTACATCATTGACATAGGAATGGGAAATCTCAGAAATATGTACCAATCCCGACCGACCACCGGGTAGTACGATGAAAGCGCCGAACTTGGTGATACTTTTAACATTTCCTTCCAGAACAGAACCAACAATGATCTCCATAAATGGTGAACATCCTCCTCATTATACTTACCAAAAAGCAACAGACCATTAGTCTGTGATATAGAATACCTTCTCACCGGGTTCCAAGAGACCTAATTTTTGTCTGGCAATATCCTTGCGGTGTTCAGGATCATCACTGTTTTTGATGGCATCGGATAGTTCAGCGTTCTGCTGTGTCTGCATTTCCACCTGTTCTTTCAGCGATGTCACCTCATCCTTGGCGTGAGCGATGCGACTATTTAGGTTCCAGAGAGCGAAGATAGCATAGGCCATGAGAACAAAAACGACGATCTTAGTCAGAAGACCAGCCTTTTTGGTTTTGAACATGTTGCTGTCCTCCCTCGTTCTCTGACGACTGTCCAGCATTAGACGTTGCCTTTTTTGGTATTTTGATCATTGTAAACCATCTCGCAGGAAAAGAAAAGATTTTTTTAATTATTTTTTTTAGATGAGACCAAAAAAATGACAACGGTACCGCCAGGAGCATGAGGAATCGCCGAAATGGCCAGAAGAGGAGAGAGAGGAGCCGCGTGAATAAGTGCTCAGCAAAAGCAGTCAACCATCGGATAGGATGGCTGAGAAGTTTAAAGTAGAAAACGGCACCGATCAAATTGTCAACCAGCATCACAAGGCGAATATGGCCATCGGTGAGGAGAGGGGCGCAGACAAAAACGACGATCGTGACAACGAACCAATAAAAGAGATCCAAAAGAAACTCAAAAAGAGCGTGAGCGTGGAGACGGATGGGACGGATGAGATCGTAGAGAAGTCCAAGGGCCAGTCCGACGAAAAACGCAGCTGCGAGGGCAAAGATCGGGCCTTCCGGTAGGATACTCATGCGTGAAACAGCCGGCTTAAGAGGCCGCCTTGACGATTGCTGTCATCTTCATAGGAAATCGAGTCCACGGAACCCTCTACCAATAGTTCGCCGCCTTCCAGATTGAGCTTTTCGATATGGAGGCCACTTCCTCGAATCAGCAGATTGCCTTCTTGGGTAGAGAGGACAATCGCACTTTCGTCAAAGCTTTCCACATCTTCCACGCCGGATATGTTTAGTTTAGAGCGATCTTCCAGAGTAATATGATGGGGGCCAGGGGGAGACCGCCTTTTTTGTTCGTCATAGGCCATGTGTAATCCCGTCCTTTCTAAGCGTTTCGTTATCACATTTATATGGGACAGGATGCCAAGATATGCTGCCGGATTGTGGAGGTTAAAAAGGCGCGGAAGTGATATCACTTCCGCGCCGAGACATAGCTACCTATTATTTTCCGATTTCTTCCCATGCTTTGTCCAAGAAGGTTTCATCATATATCGCCGCTGCAGGAATGTCTTTCGTGATACCACCGGAGAGCTTGGTAAGGTTCAGGGCTGCTGCATAACCAGAGTCCGTGTAGCGTCCTGTCGTATTGAGGAACTTGCTTTGCTTATCCACCTGCGCAGAATACAAAAGCTCATCATGTTTGCCCTCAAAGAGCGGATCCAATTTGGTTGCAATCTCTTCTGGTGTTGCACTCTCCATCCACTTGGTGGCTTTGGCAATGGCAGTGACCACCTTTTGGACGGTCTCTGGATTTTCCTTAATATACTGATCCGTAGCAAAAACCATAAACAGTTCATAGGTTGAGCTTCCCATGAGATCTTTCAGTGCAGCTTCATTGCCACCATCGACGATGAGTACGCCGCCGTTCGCGAGCAGAGATTTGGTTGCCCAAGGGTTGGTCGCCACAGCAGCTTGAATATCACCGCTCTTCATGGCGGCAATATAGCCTGAGCTTGCCATGCTGATGATGGAAGCATCCTGATCAGGAACCATACCCGCATGCGTCAAGATCGCTTTAGAGAAGGCTTGGGGAGCGCTGGTAGGACCCTGGCCACCAGCAATCACTTTTCCACGGAGGGATTCAATCGTTGAGTAATTCTTGTTGGCACCGATGAGCTGATAGGGATAGTGAGAGGTTGTGGAAACTAAAATCTTGCAATTTTGGCCTGCTTCGGAGGCCATCAAAGCCATTTCAACCCCGCGCAGACCGAATTGGGCATCGCCAGAAAAGACAGGCGCGGAGGCATCGGCACCGCTCACCGTCTGAAATTCTGCCTTGAGACCGGCCTCTTCAAAATAGCCCAGAGTTTGCGCCAAATAGGCAGGCGCCCAAAAATATCCACGGACGGGCTCCGTAAATACGATGGTTTGCAGTTCCTTTGGGTTTTCTGTTCCGCCTTCCTGCTTTGGGGTTTTGCCACATCCAGACAAAAGGGATAAGGACAGAAGGGCAATGAGACATAGGGACACCAGCTTTTTCACAAGTAAGACTCCTTTTTATTTTTAAAATTTAGAAACCGTTACTCCGGCCTCCATTTTAACAAAATCCGTTCTAACAGCCGAACAAGGGAATCCAAAATCATCATAATCACAATGATAACAAAAACACAGCATAATACTAAGGTGATATCATAGCGGCCGCTGGCGTCGTTAATGAGCCAACCAAGACCGCGTGAGGCCCCGATGTATTCGCCGACAATCGCGCCGGACAAAGCGAGACCAAGCCCGACGCGAAGGCTAGCCAAAAACCAAGGCAGGCAGGAGGGCCAGACCACATGGCGGATGATTTGACGGCGATTCGCGCCCAAGAGCCGCAGGGTATGGACTAAGGAGGCGTCCACACTATTGTACCCAGCGTACATGTTGAAGGTAAAAATAAAAAAGACCATAAGTCCCGCAATTAACGCTTTTGAGGTGAGCCCGATTCCGAACCAGATGATGATGAGCGGAGCTAACGCTAGCTTGGGGATGCTGTTGAGTCCAACCATGAGCGGCATAATAACAGCACTGACCTGTTTTCCAATCCCTAGCAGGATACCAGCGAGCGAACCGAGGAGACAGCCATAAATCAGTCCCAAAGCGGCCTCGTGCAAACTGATGAACAGGTGCCGCTTTAAGATGCCGCTTGCGAGCATGCTTAAAAATTCGTTCCAGATAAGGCTGGGACTGCTGAAAAATAAAACATCAATACTACCGCGCCTTGCGAGTATCTCCCAAAGAAGAAACAGTCCGCATAAAAAAACGATGAGACAAAGCAGAGGTCCTTTCCTTCTCGTGTTAGTTTTCATCAGCAAAGGCCCCCGTTTGTTCTAGCTCCGCTCGTAGGTCTGCCCAGATGGTTTTCTCCAAGCAAACAAAAGTATCGTCAAACTTGACATCCATCACTCTGCGTGGACGCTTTAAGGGGACGGGATAGATTCCGCGCACCTGTCCGGGTCTTCCGCTGATGAGTACCACTCGATCCGCCAGTGAAATGGCCTCTGTCAGGTCATGAGTGACGTAGACGATCGTTTGATTCGACGTTTCCCAAATGTGCATAATATCATCCTGGAGCTTTTCCTTTGTAAACACATCGAGAGGGCCAAAAGGCTCGTCCATAAATAAGACTTCAGGCTCAATCGCCAGCACGCGGGCGATGGTGACTCGTTTTTTCATTCCACCTGAGAGTTCATGAGGATAGTTGGTTTCAAAACCGGATAATCCCATGCTACGAATCAGATCTCTGGCCTTGGCATGCCGCAGTTTTTTTGGTACACCACGCAGCTCCAAGCCAAGAGCAACGTTATCTAGCACGGTTTTCCACGGCAAGAGGTTATCTGCCTGAGAGATGTATCCGACGCGTTCATTTACCCCCCTCACAGGCTGGCTGCCAAAGAAGATCTCTCCGGCGTCCACTGGAATCAGACCGGCCATGGCATTGAGTATGGTGGATTTTCCACAGCCGGAGGGGCCAATCAGCGCCAAAAATTCATGCTCACGAACGGCAAGGCTCAGTTGTTCCACCGCCAGTACGGGTGGGGCATCCACAGAGGGAAATGAAATTTTAACATCCTTCAGTTCCAAGATGGGAACCGTCGGATGTTCATGGCTGCTAGGTGTGGTCACCAGAAAGTCCTCCATGTTTTTAGCGATATTCTTCAGCCAATTGACGGAATTTTGGCAGCGCGCGTTCAATGCGCTCTGTAGGAACACAATAGGAGATCCGAATGTGGCCGGGACAGCCAAAACTGTCACTGGGAACTAAGAGCAGATCATATTTTTTGGCCCGTTCACAAAAGGCTTTCGCATCGGGCTCTAAGGAGCGTGGGAATAGGTAAAAAGCGCCGCCCGGTTCCGCACAGTAAAAGCCCATTTCACGAAGTGACTGAACTAAAATATCTCGATTCCGGCGATAGATGGACAGGTCCGATGTCTCATGGCTGCACAGTGCTGCCACCCGCTGAAAAAGGCTGGGGGCGCAGACATAGCCAAGGCTCCGTCCTGCGCCGCAAACAGCCGCATACACCAAATCGAAGTCTTCCACTTCCTTGGGGATGAGTACATAGCCGATTCTGGCACCCGGCAGGGAAAGAGACTTGCTGAAGGAATAACAGACCAGCGTATTGTTATAATAAGAAGGAATCCAAGGCAGGGCAGTGTCCGTGTAGATGATCTCGCGATATGGTTCATCTGAAATCAGGTAAATGACATGACCATATTCCTGTGATTTGCGAACTAAGATCTCCGAAAGCTTGGAGATGGTTTCGGGAGAATACACCGCACCGGAGGGATTGTTCGGAGAGTTGATGATGACCGCTTTGGTTTGCGGTGAGAGGCGCGCCTCAAAGGCAGCAAAATCAATTTGAAACGCTTCGATCTCAGCAGGAACCACCACTAGTTTTCCGCCAACGCTTTCGATAAATACTTTATATTCAGGAAAATAAGGGGCGAAGGTAAGAAATTCGTCCCCAGGGCAGGACATAGCAGCAAGAACGCAGCACAAAGCAGCAGCAGCACCTGCAGTCAGGTAAAAGCAATCGGCATCATAAGCGGTGCCAAATCGCAGGTTTAAATTGTTTGCCAAAGCTTCTCGTGCAGCCAAATCGCCTTGGGCGCTAGTATATCCATGCAGCAGCACCGGATCTTCGTCCTGGACAAGCTGCTGTATTAATGTGCCTACCAGCTCAGGTGCAGGGACGCTGGGATTCCCGATGGAAAAGTCAAACACATTTTCGGGGCCGACAATCGCAGCACGCTTCTTGCCGTATTCGAACGCTTCCCGGATTTCTGAGCGGTCACTGCCGAGGGCGATCATCTGCTCTGACAATCTTGCCATGATAGTTCCTCCAGTCTTTCTGCTAGTCAATCATATGATTTTTATTATAACACAGAATAAAGTAAAATCAATCTCAGTCACTTTTAGCACTCGCACACAACGAGTGCTAAAAGTTCATAATTTGGACATAAAATCTCGTTGGTTTATTCATAAACATGCCGTATGATAATGGCAAAGATTGAGGTGATTTTTGACACAACCAACAATCGGGTTAGCGATGAATAAGTAAGAGTGACAAAAATGAATGGATTCCACGATGGAATTCAAAAAATTGATAAAGGAGAAATGATTATGTTAGGAATTTTGCCGTTTAACCGCCGTGAGGATAATGTCTTTGATATGTTTGATCGATTTTTCTCAAACAATGCAGACCTTCCGGCTTTCCGCACCGATATCCGAAATGAGGATGACCACTATATGCTCGAGGCGGAACTGCCCGGTTTCTCCAAAGAGGATATCTCCTTGGATTTGAAGGAAGGTGTTCTGACCATCAAGGCAGAGCACAAAGTCGAGACGGAAGATAAAAACGAAAAGGGTACCTATATCCGCCGTGAACGCCGCTTTGATTCCGTCAGCCGTAGCTTTGATGTTTCCGGCATCGACGAGGAAAACATCTCTGCAAACTATCAGGATGGCGTTTTGAAGTTGCGTTTGCCTAAGGTTCAGCCGGTGATTCCGGAAACCCGTCGCATTGAGATTCAATAATGAAATAGAAATAACAGGAATAGGGTACCGGGGCTTCCTGGTACCCTATTCCCGAAAAAGGAGGGTGAAGATACATGAATGCTGAAAAATTGACACAAAAATCCGCAGAGGCCATTCGGGCCGCCCAAACCCTGGCACAAGAATACGGCAATCCTCAGGTGGAACAGATCCATCTGCTGGTTACCTTGCTTGAGGATGAGGTAGGTTTGGTTCCCCAATTGTTTTCTGCGATGGGGCTGACCGTGCCATCCTTGAAGGCTGCAGCCAAACAAAAGTTAGAATCCATGCCGCGCGTCACTTCCGGCGCGCGAGAAGCAGGTCGGATTTATATCGCGAGCGAGACGGATCGGACCTTAAACCGGGCCGAGAAATTGGCGCTGGAAATGAAAGACGAATACATCTCTGTCGAGCATATCATTTTAGCACTAACCGAGACAGCTGGAAAAGACGTACAGGAACTCTTCCGACTTTACCGTGTCACGCGGGAAGGCGTCCTAAAGGCCTTGGCTTCCGTGCGCGGCAACCAACGAGTCACCAGCGACAATCCAGAAGAGACATATGATGCGCTGAAAAAATACGGCTCCGACTTGGTGGAGCGGGCACGAAGCAATAAATTGGACCCGGTGATCGGCCGTGACGATGAAATTCGCAACGTGATCCGAATTTTATCCCGAAAAACAAAAAATAACCCAGTGCTCATCGGTGAACCTGGCGTGGGTAAAACGGCCATTGCCGAAGGATTGGCACAGCGGATTGTCAAGGGCGATGTGCCGGTTTCCCTGCAAGAAAAAACGATCTTTGCCCTTGATATGGGCGCACTGATTGCAGGAGCAAAATACCGCGGCGAATTTGAAGAGCGTCTGAAAGCGGTTTTAAATGAAGTGAAGAAATCCGAAGGCCGGATCATTCTCTTTATCGACGAGCTGCACACCATTGTTGGCGCAGGCAAATCCGAAGGCGCGATGGATGCAGGCAATCTGCTCAAACCCATGCTGGCCCGCGGAGAACTGCACTGCATCGGCGCGACAACCTTAAACGAATATCGTCAGTACATTGAAAAAGACGCAGCATTGGAGCGGCGTTTCCAGCCAGTGATGGTCTCAGAACCAACGGTGGAGGATACCATCGCCATACTTCGTGGACTGAAGGAGCGCTATGAAGTCTTCCATGGCGTCAAAATTCAAGATGGTGCCATCATCGCCGCCGCCACCCTATCCAACCGTTACATTACTGACCGTTTCCTTCCAGATAAGGCCATTGACCTCATCGACGAGGCCTGCGCCATGATCCGGACTGAAATTGATTCCATGCCCACGGAGCTGGATGTGATTTCCCGCCACATTACCCAGCATGAGATTGAAGAAGCGGCCCTCAAAAAGGAGACAGACGCGATCTCTCGTGAGCACATGGCAGAGATTCAAAAGGAACTGGCCGAAATGCGCGAGGAATTCTCCGCAAAGAAAGCCCAG
>JAQSXW010000126.1 GCA_029256465.1 Evtepia sp. | reverse complement strand
TCCCTTCTAATGCACAATGAAAATAGAGGGCTCCATCCATCATGGCAGGAGATATTGGAATACAATAAGGGGTTCCATCAGGATTTACCGTTGCTAGTGTTGCGTACTCGCAGTTTTTCAATACTTCCAAGGCAAATTGACTGTCTTTCTCTCTGTCCTTCCTTCGCATCACTTCATCACTCCCATTATTTGATTGTCTGCAACCATAGAGGTACATTGACTTTATAGGATAAGCATATTATACTTGATCAAAATATACGATTGCAACTGCAACGAATGAGGCACATATGAAGGAATATTTAACAGTATTATTAAAGAATCCTTTGTTCGCATCCATTGCCCAGCCGGAGATTCAGTCACTTCTCACCTGTTTGGGCGCTGAACAGATTGAGATTTCTAAGGATGGATTTGCGCTTATGGCGGGTGATACACCAAACTATATTGGAATTGTGCTGGAAGGGAAGCTTCAAATTAGTAGGGAGGATGCCGATGGGAACCGTGCCTTACTTGATACACTGTTTCCCGGTGATTTTTTTGGGGAGACCCTTGTTTGCGCTGGAGTGAGGCAAAGTCCGGTCAGTATCTTGGCGGTTACCCCATCCAAGGTCTTAAAGCTGGATTTTCGCCGGCTGCTCACAGTTTGTCCCAACTCCTGTGGGTTTCACTCAACCATTATTCGAAACATGGTAGGTGTAATTGCACGCAAAAACCTGCTCCTGCAAGGCCGAATGGAAATTTTGGATCAAAAGACAATACGAGAACGGCTTTTCGTTTATCTTTTAAGATATCAAGAGCGACACGGCGAACCATTTACCGTGCCGCTGAACCGAAGTGAACTTGCAGATTATCTTGCAGTTGATCGGAGTGCCTTGTCTAGAGAACTAGGACGGCTTCAAGAGGAAGGTGTCATCCAGTACCATAAAAATTCGTTTTCTTTTCTTTAAAAGAGAACGAGAGTTAAGATGCTCGGTCTCTTTTTTTGGCAGAGGCAGAACGTATGAAGCCTCCCTCAACCTCTTCGACCCGAATGAGATAATCATCTAAAATGATCTCCGGATGTTCGTCCTTTTGGGGGACATAGCCTAACTTACTCACAAGGAACCCGCTGAAGGTTTCATTGTGCTCACTTTCAATCTTTAGCTTCAGGAATTCCGCCAAGTGTTCTACTTCAATCCGACCATCAATTAGATAAGAATTGTCATCCCTTGTTGAGATAAGGTGGATTGATGAATGCGTCAGATCCCCCACGATTTCCTCCAAGATATCCGTAAGCGTGATGATGCCAGAGGTTCCGCCATAGTCATCTACCACCACCGCAAACCGTTCTTTACCCCGTTTCATCTCGTAGAATAGTTCGACCAGCATTTTGTTTTCTGGCACAAAATAGGGATGTCGCATGCATTCCTTGACAGAGGGTAAGTCAGTTTCCTTATTCAGAATCGGATAAAGTGATACAATGTCCTTGCTATAGAGAACGCCCACAATGCGATCAACATTGCCATCAATGACCGGGAATTTATTGAGTCCGGTTTCCGACATTTTGACCACCACTTCATCCAACGAGCCGTCTGCCGAAAGTACGTGCAATTCGGTGCGGTGGGTCATGGCATCCTCAACCCGAAGATCGGTAAACTCAAATAGGTTTGACATTACCTGAACTTCAACGGCTTGAATTTTTCCCTGCTCGTGTCCTTCTTGCATCATGAAGAGGACATCTTCCTCAGTGATGGTTTCCTGATGGTTGGGATCAATGCCAAGGAACTTTAAGATTCCGTTGGTGCTGGAAGACAAAAGTCGCACTAAGGGTTTGGCAACCTTCGCTAGTATGCTAATGGGAGTGATCACCGCCCTAGCGGTTTGTTCCGGTTTTACCATTGCAATTCGTTTGGGAACTAGTTCCCCAAAAACCAGCATAAAAAGCGTCATGAGTAGGGTAATGAAAAAGGTGGAAGCACCACCAATCACAGACAGGGTAACGCCATGGATCCCCTTACTTGAGGCAAAACTAGAAATGGGGGCTGCCAGTGTATCGGCCGCAAACGCCCCTGAAAGTAGACCAGCTAGGGTAATGCCGATTTGGGTTGTGGAGAGAAACCTGCTGGGGTGCCGTTTCATTTTAAGAAGCAGTTTCGCTTTTTTATCTCCATCTTCCACCATCGCGCGAAGCTTACTTTCATGTAAACCAAGCATGGCAATTTCTGCGGAAGCCAACATACCATTTATCATAACCAACAAGACTGTGAGTAGAAGTGCAGCGCCAACGTTGCTGCCGTCCAACGTGATTCCTCCTTTTTTCTACCAGAGCATGCGGTAGAAAGAGTCTTAAAAGAGCAGAACTCTTTGAGTATTAAGTATACTCAACTTTGCAAACTTTTCAAGGTTCTCTTCCAAAATATAAAGAAGGGCACAGCTTTCCGCTGTGCCCTTCTTTGATGGTTAGAAAAATCAGAGCAGTATTACGTGTGGTGTTATGCCATGGTTTCCCACTCACGCAAATCACGTTTTTTGATTTTACCGCTAATGGTTTTTGGCATAGCATCAACGAAGTCAATGAAACGAATCCACTTATACTCGGAAGTGCGAGCATTACAGAACATTTTCAGTTCCTTTTTCAGATTACTAGAAGGTTCATTCCCGGGGGCAAGCACAACGAACGCTTTAATGGCTTGTCCACGTAAGGGATCGGGGACACCCAGAACAGAACATTCCAAAACCGCGGGGTGCTCCATCAAAACATTTTCAATTTCATAAGGACCAACTCGGTAGCCACCAGTTTTGATAATGTCGTCGCTTCGTCCATTGAACCAGTAATAGCCGTCCTTGTCCCGCCACGCTGTATCACCGGTGTGATAGACTCCATCACGCCAGACATACTGATAAAGGGTGTCATTATCCAAGTAGTTATAGAATACGCCTGTCGGATGGTTGCCATCTTCATCCGGCAAGATTACAA